>JBELAI010000061.1:0-27473 GCA_049508975.1 Occallatibacter sp.
GGCATACACGCACGCTTTGCGCACTCCTGCCGACGTAGAGCGTGATTTCAACCTTTCAAGTTTTCTGGGAGACGCGTCAAATGGGTTGCCGATTTTCGCGCGCTTCAGCGCAAATCCTGAGTTCAGGTCGGAGCAGTTGAACGGCTACGAACTCGGCTATCGCGGCCTTGCGGGTCCGAAGTTCTCTGTCCAAATCGATGGCTTTTATAACCATTACGGCGACCTCTTCAGCGAAGACCTGATCGCACTCGATGTCATCGAAAGCAATCCGCCTCCGACACACGTACTTATTTCTGCTCAGTTTGGCAATGGCCTGATTGCGAGCACAACCGGAATGGAAGTAGCGCCTGAGTGGCGTCCGGAGCCGTGGTGGCGCCTGCGGGGTTCGTACTCGTTCCTCGATATGCACGTCGAGAAAGGCACTAACTCAAAGGACATTGGCTCTGCGCCAACAGTGCAAGGATCGAGCCCCGAATTTCAGGCGCTCATCCAGAGCGGCTTCGATTTGCCAAAGTCAGTCAACGCGGACATGGAGGTGCGATACGTCAGCGCACTGCCAGGAATCAAAGTGCCTTCGTATTGGACAGGGGGCGCTACGGTACAGTGGGCTGCGAGCCGTCACGTTCAGTTGAAGGCCGTGGGCGAGAATCTTTTTCAGCCTCACCATGTAGAGTTTGTCTACGATCCCGGTACGCCTACAGGAATCCGGCGCGGCTTCTACGGCCAGATAACGTTCCATAAGTGATCGTTGTTAGCCAGCCGACTCGATTATGTAATCAGCAATCGAGCCGATGTACTGACGCATTCGTATTATTTCGAAAACTCCCCAACATACATTTTGCGACAACTCAGAGCACTGGTCTTTCAACCACCGGGATGAAAGGTTTTTGCGTGGCTCACGGCATCGCCATCCCAGCGTTTCAGGCTACGGAAGACAATCGTCGAAACGATGGTTAAGGCACCGAGCGCCATAAGAGCCTTATGAATACCGTGAATCATTTCGGTTGCGCCCGATTGGCCGTTGCTGGAAACGAAGAACGCCGTCGCCAATCCCGCCGTAGCCACGCCAAAGCTGATCGACATCTGTTGCATGGTGCTTGCGATTGAACTGGCGGCACTCGACTGCTCGTCTGTGGTATCGGCATAGACGAGCGTATTCATGCTTGTGTACTGCAATGACGTAAAAGCACCGTAGGAAAATGCCTGGAGCACGATCATCCACACCGGCGTGGAAGGACCGATCGTCGCAAACAGCATGAGGAGTAGACCGAGAATAATGGTGTTCGAAATGAGTACCCATCGATAGCCGATTGCGGACAAAAGTCGCGGCATAACCGCCTTCATCGCCATGGCTGCAAGTGCCTGAGGCATGATGAGGAGCCCGGACTGCACTGGAGTGAAACCGAGGCCCACTTGATATAGCAGCGGCAGCAGAAATGGCACGCCGCCGATGCCGAGACGGGTAAAGAAACTGCCACTGACCGCCGCACGGAAGGTACGAATCTTGAACAGGCTCAGTTGGAGCAAGGGGAAGGCGAGCGATTTTGCATGGATCCAATACCCCGCGAGCAGGGCAAGCGAAAGCACCAGCAACCCTGCGATTTCTCGAGAACTCAGAGTATGTTCACCGAAGACCTCCAGCACGTAGGAAAGCAACGCGATGCCGGAACCGAAGAGGATCAGCCCGACGGTATCCAATGGATGCGTCTCTTCTTTGTAGTCCGGCAGATGCAGATAGACCATGATCAGCCCGATCAACCCAATCGGGATGTTGAGGAAGAAGATCACGCGCCAATGAAGATAATCGACGATCAATCCGCCGGCGATGGGCCCCAGCATGGGAGCGATCAGGGCGGGGATGGAGACGA
The DNA here is from genome assembly GCA_049508975.1 of Occallatibacter sp. GTDB lineage: Bacteria > Acidobacteriota > Terriglobia > Terriglobales > Acidobacteriaceae > Telmatobacter. The sequence goes on from JBELAI010000061.1 coordinate 1,869, forward strand.
AGCTCATGGCGCGAAGGAGATCGGATTTGGCGAACGTCCGGACTAGGGTAAGGCGGCCTACAGGCACCATCATGGAGCCGCCGCAGCCTTGCAGGATGCGGCATGCAACGAGCGCGTGCACGTTGCTCGATATGCCGCACAAGAGTGATCCGAGCGTGAAAAGTCCGATGGCTGTGGCAAACACGCGCCGGGTACCGTATCGATCCGCGACCCAACCGCTGATAGGGATAAATACGGCGAGGCTCAAGGTATAACTGGCGAGAACCGCTTTCATGCTGAGAGGGCCCACATGAAGCGCCGCCGAGATGGCTGGAACCGCGGTATTGAGAATTGTGGTGTCGAGCGACTCCATGAAAAACGCAACCGCGACCAGCCACGGCAGCAACTGCTGGCTAGCGACTGAGTGGCCAGGCAAAGGCGCTGGCGTATTCGAGGAACTGGATGAATTCATACGATCAATAGATGCCGGAATTAGAATATCCGTATCATGCAAGGAAATCACGATCGGTGTACCATTGGCCAAGCCTGACTCGGGAGTCGAACGTGCCGCCTTCAAGGAAACTGTTATCCACGCGACGTAAATTCCTTCATCGTCTTAGTCTATTCGGATTGGCCCGGTCTCTTCCCATCAGCCGCTTCTTCTCCTCTTATCGCACTTCTGCCTTCGCTTCCGCGCAGACGTTCTCCGGAATGACAACCGCCGTGATGAACCGCGCGCCACTGGCTGCCAGCACGTTTTACTTTCTTCCGCTCGGTTCCGTGCGGCCCGGAGGCTGGCTCAAGGAACAGTTGCGCATTCAAGCTAACGGATTGAGCGGTCATCTGGACGAGACCTGGGCAGACGTCGGTCCCAACAGCGGCTGGCTGGGAGGAAACGGCGAATCGTGGGAGCGTGGCCCGTATTACCTCGATGGCCTGGTGCCACTCGCTTATCTGCTTGACGATGCGCGTCTCAAGGCCAAGGCACAGCGATACATCGATTGGACACTTGAACACCAGGCACCCAACGGGATGCTCGGCCCGGCGTCGAACGACGATTGGTGGCCGCGCATTGTGATGCTCAAGTTCCTCACGCAATATCAAGAGGCAACCGGTGACAGCAGAGTTATTCCGGCGATGGAGAATTATCTGCGCTATCAGTTCGGCGAGTTGCCGACGCGCCCCTTGCGCGACTGGGGAAAATTCCGCTGGCAGGATGAGTTGGTCAGCGTGATCTGGCTGTATAACCGCACTGGCTCAGCATATCTGCTCGACCTGGCGCACCTGCTGCGCAAGCAAGGCTATGACTGGATGGCGCAATACGCGAGCTTCCAGTACACGCAACGCATGACATCGGAATACTTCAAGCTTCATGCAAAGGGCGGACTTGACGACCTGGTTCTCTGCACGCATGGGGTAAACAACGGACAAGCCATCAAGGCCGGCCCGGTATGGTCGCAAGTCTCCGCTTCCAGCACCGACCGCTCCGCCGTGCTGCAAATGATCTCGGAGCTGAAAAAGTATCACGGCTTGCCTAACGGCATGTTCTCATGCGACGAACATCTTGCCGGCCCCGATCCATCGCAAGGGTCGGAGTTGTGCACCGTGGTTGAGTACATGTATTCGCTCGAGCATTCGCTGGCCATCACGGGCGAAGCGTCGCTCGGCGACCGCCTCGAACAACTCGCATTCAACGCGCTACCTGGAACAATCACCGACGATATGTGGGCACACCAATACAACCAGGAGCCCAACCAGGTGGAGTGCAGCCTGCACCAGAAGCCCTGGACCACCGATGGGCCGGAATCGAATCTCTATGGCCTGGAACCTAACTTCGGCTGCTGCACGGCTAACTACCACCAGGGATGGCCCAAGTTTGCGGCCAGCCTGTTCATGTTCTCCGGCACGCAGGAGAACGCCGCCCCTGACGGCCTGGTCGCTGCCGTTTACGCGCCCTGCGAGGTCCACACCACCATACGTGGCACTGCGGTGCATATCGTCGAAGAGACTGGCTATCCTTTCAACGGCTCGGTGCGCTTCACTATTGATCCATCATCGCCGGTGAAATTCCCGATGCAGTTCCGCATTCCAGCATGGGCCGCGGGCACTCAAATCAAGCTCAACGGTCGACTGCAGCCTGCACCCACGCCGGGCTCCTTTGCGCATGTCGAGCGCATCTGGAAATCTCAAGACCGGGTCGAGATCGTATTTCCGATGACGCCGCGAATTTCTCGGTGGTTCCACGACTCGATCGCCATCGAGCGCGGCCCTCTGGTTTTCTCCCTCGGCATTGGCGAGGATTGGGTGAAGCTGCGCGACCGCGGCATGACGGCGGATTGGCAGGTGTTTCCTACCACTGCGTGGAACTATGCATTGAACGTCGATGCCGCTGCGCCCGCTAACAGTATTGCTGTAACGGAAACAGAGGTTGGAGAAGCTCCATTCACGGCCCGCCACGCTCCAATCCGGCTCAGCGTAAAGGCGCGCAAAGTGAACGACTGGCGCGCCGAAGATGGCGCAGCCAACCCGCTGCCGCAGAGCCCGGTAACCAGCGATCAGCCGGAGGAAACAATTACGCTGATACCGTATGCGGCGGCGAAACTGCGCATTACCGCGTTTCCGCAATGCAAAAGTTAAGACGCTGCCATCTGCACTACCTCTGTCGGCTCCCGGTGTAGCCGCGCCAACAGTCACCACTGGCTCCAGCCAATCGTTGTAGCAATTCCGTGGGAACGCCTTTGTTCGCCCTCAAGCGACGGGCACAAGCCCGGATCGGTAGATCTTCAACCAACTCACCAATTCGTTCGCGGGAAGAGGGCGGCTGAAGAGGTATCCCTGTGCCATGTCACAGCCGATCCCTTTGAGCAGATCCAGCTGCTCCTCCGTCTCCACCCCTTCGGCAACCACCTGTATGCCGAGGCAGTGGGCCATTTCAATGGACTTCTGGATCATGATGAGGTCTCTTTCGTTGTTTGTCATTTCCTGAACGAAGCACCGGTCGATCTTCAGTTCTGTCGCGGGAATGTGCTTGAATTGTTGCATCATGGCGTAGCCAGTACCGAAATCGTCGATCGAGAGCTTCACCTGTTTCATCCGCAGCCTGGTCAAGATGTCTAACGTTCTCGATAATTCCTTGATCAAGCCGCTTTCGGTAATTTCTATGGTGAGGTTTTCAGGCAACACGTTATGATTTTCCGCGATCGATATGAGAACGTCTGGATAGTACAGATCGAGCAGAGAATCCATCGAAGCGTTGAGCGACAGCATGATGCTCTCCCCGTCGTCATCGGTGAACCTTCCCACGTCGCTCATTCCGCGGTCCGCCACAATCCAGCCAAGCTCATCAATAAGTCCGAATTCTTCCATCCGGGCGATGAATCTGTCCGGGAAGATCAGCCCCTGGCCAGGATGTTGCCACCGCGCCAGTGCCTCTACGCCAGTGACTCGGCCGCCAACAATTTCTATCTGGGGCTGATAGTAGACCACAAATTCATTGTTCTCGATGGCGTGCTGTAGTTCTTCTCTCAGAAACGCGAGCGGAGGAGCGGGGTGAACGATCGGCAGCTTTTCAGGAGATGGGATTTTCCGCAGCACCTCCTCCAATTCAGAGACTGTAAACGGCTTTTGGAGATGCCCGACGATAGAGAGACCAAGCACCCGCGCCAATTGTTCGGCTGCCTCGAGGGTGCGCTTGCCAATCGCGCTTACGAGGACAATACCGGCTTTGCACTTCCGTTCGCCGAGAAGCCTCAGCAGCTCAACGCCGTCCATCCCCGGCATCATGAGATCGAGCAGGACAAGAGTCGTATCGGGCGCGAGCAGCTGCAAGAATCTGTTCGCATCATTCGCAGTGGTGCATTGGAATCCCATCGCATTCGCCGTAGAGGATACGAATTCGCCGAAGTCACTGTCGTCGTCGACGACCAGAATTCTCTGCTGCGCTACCATCGTTCCCCCATGCTCCTCTTCTTGCGAGCAGAGTTCATGTCGGATAGCATCTGCCGGCAGCGGAGCCACCAAAGGCATGGCGTTACTGCTCTCCATCGCGCGGTTAATGATTGCGGTAAATTCCGCTCGTTGATAGGGTTTGCGCAACAGGAGACCGTCAACCAGTGAAATGGCTTTCTCGGTCAGCGCCTCCGCGGGAAATCCAGAAGAATAGATAATCTTGAGCTCGGGACGTAGAATGCGGGCCCGCCGCGCAAGTTCCGCACCGTTCATTCCGCCCGCCATCACAACATCCGTAAGCATCAAATCGATTTCGCTATGCTCGGCAAGCAGCTTGAGGGCGCTGTCACCGTCTTTGGCTTCAAATGTCTTCAAGTTCATCTTGGCAAGATAGGCGATGGCGACCTCGAGGATGTCCTCTTCGTCGTCCACTACCAGTACCGTGCTGCCCAGGTTCGGATCCAATGGATCGGTTGCGTTCGCCGCAACCTGATGCGAGAGATCCGCGACAACAGGCAGATAAAATGACACGGTAGTGCCATGACCGAGCTCGCTGTAAATACGCATGACGCCGCCCGACTGCTTGACGAATCCGTAGACCATTGCCAGCCCGAGCCCCGTGCCCCTGTCGTGCGACTTGGTGGTAAAGAAGGGCTCGCAGGCTCTCTCAAGGATTTCTCGAGACATGCCCTGCCCTGTATCCGTCACCAACACGCAGACGTAGCACCCCGGTTTCAAATCGCCTGCTTTTACCGCGGGATGGGTATCGTCGAGATGACGAAGCAACGATGAGATGATGATCGAGCCGCCCGTCGGCATCGCATCCCGGGCGTTAACCACCAGATTGAGCAGGGAGCTTTCGAGGCCGGCAGGATCAACAAAAACGGGCGGCACCGACGCATCGATCGTAGTCGTGATCCTGATGTCCAAACCCAGACCGCGAGATGCCATTTCAATCACGTTGTCAATCGAGTCCTGCAGCGGCACAAAAACCGGCTTCAGCTCCTCGTTGCTGGAGAACACAAGCAGGCGCCTAGTGATATCCGCACCACGCGCTGCAGCCTTGAGGGCAGTCTGGACTCTCTTGACCGCCGCTTCGTTATCGGAAACCAGGAGGTCGAGAAGGCCCAGATTTCCAATGATCACGGTGAGAAGATTGTTGAAGTCGTGAGCAATTCCGCCCGTCAACTGGCCGACCGCTTCCATCTTCTGGCTCTGCTGCAACTGGCGTTCGAGTTGCTTTCGCTCGCTGATGTCGCGGATCGCCGCGGTGACCAACACCCCGTCCTCGCTTTTCAGCGGACTGAGCATGATCTCAATTGGAAATTGGTTTCCATCCTTCCGTTTTCCGTGAAGTTCAATCCCGGTGCCAATCTGCTGCGCCAGCGCCTCTGCTGTGGTGCGAAGAGAGTCGGCAATCAGCCGCTCCGCGAATCCCTCCGGGATGATTTCCTTTACATTTGTGCCCAGAAGTTCATCGCGATGATATCCGAATTGTTTCTCTGCTTGCGCGTTCAGCAGGACGATCTCTCCGTCGGGGTTCACCACCACCATTCCATCTGGAGCGGCTTCCAATAGTCCTCGGAACCTTGCCTCCATTTGCGCCAAGTGCTTCTCCGCATCCTTGCGCAATTTGATATTGCGGATCGCCGCAGTCACCAGAATGCCATCCACGCTATCGAGCGGACTCAGCATGATTTCAATGGGAAACTCAGTTCCGTCCTTACATCTACCATTGAGCTCAATCCCCATGCCAATCTGCTGCGCCAGCGCCTCAGCAGCGGTGCGGGTTCCGTCTGCAATCAGCCGCTCGGCAAACCCTTCCGGGATGATGTCCTTTACGTTCTTGCCAAGGAGTTCATCGCGATGATAACCGAACTGCTTTTCCGCTTGCGCGTTCAGCAGAACAATTTCCCCATCGGGGTTCACCACCACCATTCCATCCGGAGCCGCCTCAAGCAGGCCTCGGTATCTGGCTTCCATTTGCTTCAAATGCCTATCCGCATCCTTGCGCGCGGAAATATCGCGGATGGCCGCAGTCACAAGGATCCCCTCTGCGCTATCGAGCGGGCTCAACATGATCTCAATGGGAAACTCGCTGCCGTTCTTTCGCCGTCCACTCAACTCGATTCCCGTACCCATCTGTTGCGCCAATGCTTCAGAGGAGGTGCGGGTTCCGTCGGCAATCAGCCGTTCGGCGAATCCCTTCGGAATGATGTCCTTCACATTCTTGCCCAACAGCTCATCGCGATGGTATCCAAACTGTTTTTCCGCCTGGGCGTTGAGCAGAACAATCTCCCCTTTGCGGTTAACCACCACCATTCCGTCGGGCGCAGCCTCCAACAACCCTCTATACCTGGCCTCCGATTCCTTGTGCTCGCTCAGATCGCGGCAGATCTCAGAGAAGCCACGCAGATTCCCAGCCTCGTCGCGCATTGCGATGAACGTAATGCTGGCCAGGAACTCGGACCCGTCCTTTCGCATCCGCATTCCGAACTCTTCGTGCCGGCCGCTAGCGGCAGCAATGCGAAGTACCTCGTCCGGCCTGCCCCGTTTTATGTCTTCCCGAAGGAAAAAGCACGAGAAATGTTGACCGACGATTTCTTCCTCGGTATAGCCCTTGAGCCGCTCCGCGTTCGGGCTCCAATTGAGAACCAGGCCCTTGGTGTCCAACATGAAGATCGCATAATCCTGAACGCCGTCCAGCAGCATCCGGTATCTCTCTTCGCTTTCGCGGAGAGCGTCCTCCGACGCCTGGCGTTTTGCACCCTCGAGCAGGACAGACTGGGCGGCGCCGAGAGCAACCAGAACTCCCAACATAGTTCCAAGGATCAGAACCAATCGAGTCCTCTTTCGCTCAAGATCGGTCTTCGCCCTGCGGAGCACCAACAGGCGATCTTCTTCGTGCTGCATTTTCCCGGTGATCGCTTGGAATTCATCGTTGATCGTCTGATCCCCGGCGTTTCCAACTGCGCCGGACGCAGCTGCCAATCCATGGGAGCGGCGCAGATCGATGATTGTATCCGCGAACTGGACGCTCTTGGCGGTGAGAGATTCTATCCGTGGAAAGTAGATTTGCTGGTCGGGGTTATCCGCCGTCAGAGTGCGAATAGCCTCCTCGTCCGCCTTTGCCCTAACCACGCTTGGGGCATAATTCGCTAAATCGGACTCCTTGCCAGTCAACACGAATCTGCGGCTGACAGACTGGATGCTCTCCGCTGCCAGGCTCAGATCCTGAACCTTTTCAATGACGTCGTGGGTATGCCGCGCCCAGAGAGATGCCCGGTCCGCGAGGGACATCCAGCGAATTGAGAGCGCTCCCATGAGCAACAGGATCAATATTGCCGAGCCAAATGCCAGCCGCACCTGCCGATCCAAAAAGGACTTCATCTGTATCACTCCCGATTGTCCTTCCGAAACTTGTGCTGACGTTTTTTTCCTGTTGATGGAGCCCCAAATCTACCGCAGGAGGTAACTTTTGAGCAGTTTTATTGCGAGACAGGAAAACTCGCCGCACTCTAATGTGGACCACATTCAGGGCAAGCGCGTCTGACTCATTTTGCTCATAAAGCTTGCGACGTCATGCCGGGGGCGCGGGGCAGTTGGATAACCTGCCTGAAGATTAGCGGACGAAAATCGACTACAACCTCATGTTTCTTCCAGCCCACTGCCGGTGGATTGCGTCCGTCGGTTTGAACCCATACGCGCAAGGCAGATCCGGGCAGAGCGATTGCGCTCGTCGATAGCTCTTGTGCAACAAACTTGCTCACCAGCCCGCGACCTGCAAGGTAGCAGTGCGCGGGGCAAGAATTGTGGCTAAGGCGAACAATGCGACGCGATATCGTTCGACTTGGACATTACCGTTTCTCCATCGATCGTGTTACTTGGTCTATTCTGGTCCTTCACCCCGGCATCCTCCTGCCACCTTTAGGTGATAACAGCGGTCTATCCGGGGCAGAGTATCCTTTCGTGGTGAGGAGCTGAAACGCGAAGGATGCCGTTAAGGTGCAGTGCGCCACATGTGGTTCCGGGGAAGGGATCGGCCAGGACGAGCCGCTGGGATTTCTTCGGAGGACCCTGCCGCGGCAGTTCTTAGAGCCGTATAATGGGGTTGTGGAGCTGCTCCTGGATACCGAGTGGCAATATATGAGTGGCAACACAATCTTTAAGTATAAGAAACAAGGTGCGGGAGTAGTTCAGTGGTAGAACGTCAGCTTCCCAAGCTGAATGTCGCCGGTTCGATCCCGGTCTCCCGCTCCATGCTTTTGCAGCCCCTGTCCTAAAGCGCTGTTTGACAGCCCGCAAAATCAGCCGCCTCCTTAGTTTTTTGCGGGGGCTGTAGAAGTCTTTGCTGGAAGCGGAGTTGTTTTCTTTGCAGCCGGCGCCGCTGCCGCAACACCCTCAAGCCTTGCGACCTTGATGCTATCGAGCAGCGGAAAATTCTTATCCAGGTAGGCCTTTCCCTCCGCCGTGATTTGCCCCTGGTCCGGGGCCTCGCCGTAGCCGGTGTAAAGCTTTTCCACCACGTCCATGCCCTCGATCACGTTGCCGAACGGAGAGAAGCCCATCTTATCGAGCCGCGCATTCTCGCCCAGGTTGATGAACAACTGTGTGGTTCGCGTATTCGGCCCAGCCATTGCAAATGTAACCGATCCCTTGGTGTTGGTCTGTGTGACTGGATCGTCCTGAAGGTCGGCGTCCTTCCATGCTTTATTGACCGCCGGAATAGGGCTGAGGCCGAACTGGACCACGAACCCAGGCACGACACGGAAGAAGTGCGCGTGGTTGAAGAAACCATTCTTGACCAGGTTGTAAAATCGGTCGGCGCCTAGAGGAGACCAATCCCTGTGCACTTCGACGATGAAATCGCCTTTGGTGGTAATGAACCGCGCCTTGAAAACATCGGGGGCCTTGGCTTTCAGTAGCGCGGGATGGAGCAATGCGCGACTGTACACCGGAGAAGTGGCGGAAGCGGTTGTGGCGGAAGTCTTCGGCGTCGTAGTCTGCGACCCGCCCTGCGACTGAGCACAAAGCGGAACGGCAATGGCAGCGAGAAAAAGGAGCACAACGGAATTAGTCTTCATTTGGCGCACAGTATAGCAGTTGGAGTGAAACCCTTTATAAACATCCAACCTCTCGTACGTTCAATTTGTGCGGAAGTCCTAGCTAGTTCTGCTGGATCTTCATCACAAAGCTGGTAAATGTCTTGTCGCCCGGCACCAGCATCTGGTGCGGCACGCCCGCCGGCACATGCGCCACGTCGCCCGCACGCAGTTCCTGGCGGACTCCGCCCTCGATGGATGTGCCGCGAATCTCGCCTGGGCCAATTGTCTCCGCACCCGCTACCGTGCCTCCTGTCACCAGCGTTGCGCGGCCATCCAGAACGACGAACAGGTCAGCGAAGTCTTCATGGAGCTCGGCAATACCGCTGCGCCCACGAAAGGACAGCATGGTCGCGTGCTGCGGATACTCCTTCAATGTCTCGCTGGCCTGGCCGTCCCCGTGTTTGGCCAGCTTGCGCAGATACGCGGCACGCTCCAGCAAGATCGCCAGCGGCCAATGGTCGGCTTGCGGCGGCGCGTCCTTGGGGCGCTTGGTCTTCGCCCCTGGAAGCACTTCCCTTTCCGGAGGCAGAATTTCTTTCCAAATTTCCTTCGACATGTCTTGCATCGTTTTCTTCTCCTGCTACTTCCACCGCAAATCTTCCTGTTCAATTCGGTTAGTCCAGGCCCGCCGCTTCCCTCGCCCGCTTGAACACATCCAGAAACATGGCGCGCGTCAGCTTGCCCGTATTCGTGTTCTGCAGGGATGGATGATAACTCGCTATCAAGGTTAATTCGCCGGGCATTGCATACTGCGCACCGTGACCGAATTGAAACTTTGCCCGAGTGGTTATCCGCCCCGTGCGAACCTGATAATTCAGGAAGCCGTCAAAGCCAATCTTGCCAAGACAGACCACGACGCGCAAATTCGGGAGCAAGGCAATCTCTTCATCCAGCCAGGGAGCACAGTTCCGCTGCTCACCAGGGGTGGGCTTGTTTCCGGGCGGAGCGCAATGCACAACCGCGGTTATTCTCAGGCCCGTCAGCTTCATTCCGTCGGTAAGCGAGACCGCCGCGGGCTGCGAAGCAAAGCCGGCCTCATGCAGCACGGGGTATAGAAAATCCCCTGACCCATCGCCTGTGAACATGCGGCCTGTGCGATTCGATCCGTGCGCTCCGGGGGCCAGCCCCACGATCAGGACGCGCGCGTTCGGATCGCCGAACGAAGGCACTGGCTTGCCCCAATATTCCTGGTCGGCGTACGCGCGCCGCTTCACGCGCGCCACTTCGGCGTCGTAGAGCCGCAGGCGCGGGCATCGCTCGCAATTCACGATGCGGGCATTCAGTGCTGATAGAGAATCCGTGGAAACGCCCATCAAAAAATTTTAGCTGACGATGCTAATGTGCCATCCCAGAAGTTCGCAATAATATCGGGTTGTCATTCTGAGCGAACGGGGCCCCAAACGTCTTTCAGTTTGGGGGTGGTGAGTCGAAGAATCTGCTTTCTTTTGCCCTGAACACTTTTGATGAGGACTTCTGGGACGGGATGCTGGGGTGAATGGCGCACGACGCACGTCTCATTCGACTATTTCACTCCGCACGCAGCGCTTCAGTTGGGCTCACAGATGCCGCACGCCCTGCCGGTATGCTCACGGCCAAAGCGGCAACTGCGACGAGGGTAACAACGGCAATGGCTATCGAAAACGGATCGACTGCGCTGGTGTGAAAGAGCATACCGTTGATGAGACGCGCGGAGGCCAAACCTGCTGTCATGCCAACGATAACTCCAACCGCGGTAATCCTGCCGGCATGACGCAGGACCAGTTGCAGGATGTCGGCACGGTCTGCCCCAACGGCCAACCTCACACCTATTTCTCGGGTGCGTTGCGCGACCGAGTAGGACATCACTCCGTAGATTCCGATCGCGGCCAGGGTCAGCGCGACCAACGCAAAAATGCCGAGCAGCGCCGCCGTCATTCGCTGGCGCGCCATTGAGTTGGACAGCAATTCATCCGCAGTCTGAATGTCGGAAATGGGCTGATCCGGGTCCGATGCGTGCATGGCGTCTCTCACGACCGGCACGACGCTTTTGGAGTCAACTGTGGAGCGGACGAGCAACACTTCGTGGAGTCCAAAGCCGGGTAGATAGATCTCCGGTTGAGGGTCGGAATCCACTCCAAGATCGTGCGCGTTGGCCACCACACCAATGACCGGAATCTTGTCCGGATGCGTTGTCAGAACTCCTAAGAGGATGTTGGCGCCGATGGGATATCTTCCCGCCAGGTAACGCTGAGCGAACGCCTCATTGACAACAAAGTAGCTGGCATTGCTCTCGATATCGTCCTGCCGGAAGACTCTGCCTTCCTTCACGGCGAGGCCCATGGTGCGAAAGAAGTCCGGGCTGACATAGCGAATCTGCGCAGCCGGAAAGTTTCCCGGAGCCAGCGGTGGCGCGCCCTCGACTAAAAAGCGCGTCATCACCTGGGATGGCTTGAGAGGAACGATGGTTGTGGCGCCTGCTGCCACCACTCCGGGAGATTGCGCAACCTTGTCGAGTACCTGCTCGAAAAGATGGTTGGTGGCGGGGCTGGAGTCTCCATATTTTGGCTCGGGTAGCGTGACTTCGACGGTCAGCAAATGATCGGTGCGGAATCCGGGATCGATGGCCAGCAGCTTTTCGAAACTGCGGATGACGAGCGTGCTGAGAAACACCACCATGACCGCGATGGCAATTTCACCGATAACGAGCGTGCCTCGGATTCGGCCGTGCTGGTCGCTGCTGCCACGATCTCCAGAGCGAAGCGTTTCAGCCAGCCGCGGGGATGCCTTGACAGCCGGCAGCATGCCGAAGACGAATGCCGTCAGCGTGCAAATACCAAGCGTGAACAACAGCACCGGGACGCTGAGACCAATGGACTGAATCATCGCGGGGTCGAGGCCGTCAGTATGCGCGAGCAGCACGCGCAAGAGCGGGAGGGCCGTGGCCGCAAAGGCGATTCCGAGCGCTCCACCGACTAGACAAAGGATGAACGTCTGAGCCAGGGACAGGGAGAGCAGGCGCGCGCGATCGGCGCCTAATGCCTGACGAATGGCAACCTCGCGCCGGCCAGTCGTGGCGCGCACCAGCAGCAGATTGGCGACGTTGGTGCAGGCAATCAGGAGCACCAGCAGCACGGCCCCTAACAGGCTGAGCAGTGCTGGGCGCAATGTCCCTACTAGTTGGTCGCGGAGCGGCGTCAAGACAACACCGACGTTGCGATTGGTGGCAGGATAGGTCGCGGCCAGACGATGCGCGATTGTCTCCATATCTGACTTCGCTTGGGGAAAATCCACACCGGAATGGAGCCTGCCAAGGACATTCACCGAGTGCCAGACGCGGGAAGCCCTGGTGGGTTGGTCGAGGAGTGAAAGCGGCAGCCATACCTCGCCGTCCGCGGGAAAAGACGCGCCTTCCGGCAGCACGCCGATGATGGTATAGCTGGTTCCGTTCAGAGCGACGCTTCGTGCCAACACATGCGGGTCTCTGCCGAAGTAGCGCTGCCACGCAGATGCGCTCAGGACAGCAACATGATCGTTTCCGGGAGTGTCGTCCTGCTCGTCGATCGTGCGGCCGATGTGCGGAGAGACGCCGAGCAGCGAAAAGAAATTGCCGGACGCAAGAACCCGATTCACCTGCTCTGCGTGTCCATCCATCACCAGCGAAACAGTTGACGGATTGAGCGTCGAATAGGCCGCTACCTGGGTGAAGCCGGTCTGCTGCTTACGCCAATCCTCATAGTCCGGATAAGTGGCCACGATGCCACCCTTGATCTGCGGATGCGTCTCGGAAATCGCCACGATGCGGTCAGCGTCCGCGAACGGAAGCGATTTGAGGAGCAAGCCATAAACACAGCTGAAGATGGCCGTGGTAGCTCCTATTCCGAGCGCCAGCGTCAGCAGTGTGGTTATCGTGAATCCCGGAGACTTGCGTAATTGGCGCAACGCGTAGCGGAGATCGCGCAGCAAATTCTGCATTGTTGTTCACTCCTCGAAGGAAGGACGGCGTAACCGGTGAAAGGTCGACACCGTGCGAATATCGTACACCTGCGCGCGCTGAACCGCGTTCGATTGTGACGACTGGGGAGTTGGTCAACGACCGTCGTAAAAACGTGCGTGCAACACGTCTTCCTGCCCCGGTGTAGCGTCGTGGCGTAGAATGATTCCGCTGCTGGAATACGCTTTCTCGCGATGGAAAAAATGCCCATCGGAAGTGAGGCTGTTCCGCAAATTTCAAATGCCACTCCAGGAATGAAACGAGATGAAGCCATCTATGCATGCTCTTACGTTGTTTTCCGTCGTCCTGCCGGTTTTCATTGCGGGCGTTTTCGTTTCCAATGCCGGCGCACAGGATCCTACTGAGATTGGCGGCCAAAAGGTTGTCACCCTCACGCGTACAGCCACAAGCACGACCAAACCGGAGTTCACCAGTATCACGGTTGCACCCGGCCGCGGCATGGAGGTGCTGCAGATTACGGCAAACTTCCCTGGCAAGGGCAGCATTAATGTGCTGGCTTCGCCCGATCTGGCAACAGCGAAGAAGATGCTCGACGAGAACGATACGCCCAATGGCGACCTCGGCTACCGGCTTGGCGCAGCCTTTCTGGCGCCCTACCCCAATCGCATTCGAGGCAGGCTCTCGGAGGATGGCAAGACTCTCACCACCGAGTGGCATGGCAAAACCATCACCCTGCCCGCCAACAACATTGGCAAGCTGCCTACGGCCGAGCGGCACGCTATGCACGGGCTGATTCTCAAGGCGAAGACCGACAACGTCGAGGTTAAAAAGGTCCCCGGCGGCGAAGAGGTCGAAGGCGTCATTCATGCGGGTGATTTCGGCGGGCATTGGCCTTCTAAAACACAATTTGTGGTGGCCGTCCGCCTCACTGCCGATGCCGTCGATGTGAGCATCGAGGCGCGCAATACAGGCGATGAAGAGGAGCCGATGGCCATTGCATGGCACCCCTACTTCAACCTGCCGTCTGGCGACCGCACACAAGTCAGGGTAAGTATTCCGGCCTCCTCGATTGCAGAAGTCGACGGCTACGACAATGTCTTTCCCACTGGCAAGATCCTGCCCGTGCAAGGAACCCGCTTCGACCTGCGCGGGACCGCCGGGGGCGCCCTCGGGTCCAACTTCTTTGACGACAACTGGAACCACCTCGACTGGGCGAATCACGCTGTCACAGTACGGGTGATCGACCCGGCCGCGCACTACGGCGTCAACATCATCGGGCTTTCGCCGGAGATCAAGGCCATCCAGATGTACGCACCCCCCACAGCGAAGTTTGTGGCCATTGAGCATCAGTACAATTTCGGCGACCCGTTCGGCAAGGAATGGGGCTCGACGGATACGGGCATGGTAACCCTCAAACCTGGACAGACCACGAAGTGGCATGTTCGGCTGGGGGTGTTCGTTCCGTAGCGCTCGCACCCATTTGTGAACAACAAAAAGCCCTCATTTCGCACTTGCGAGATGAGGGCTTTTTGTTTCCAAATCTTGAATGGGTAAGGGCCTATCCGGCCTTTTCGAGGAGGCACAGCGACAAGTCGCGTCGCTCGACCATCTCTCGCGTAATCTCCAGGTCGCGAACTCGCTTGTTGGAGGGGAGATGATACATCAGGTCGAGCATCAGCTCTTCCAGAATCATCCTCAAACCACGTGCTCCCACCTTGCGAGCCAAGGCCTCGCGGGCCACGGCAACGGTAGCTTCCTGGGTAAAGTGCAGGCGAACATTCTCGTATTCAAGCAGACGCTGGTACTGTTTCAGGATAGCGTTGCGCGGCTTGGTCAAAATCTCGACGAGTGCCGCTTCATCCAGTTCGTCTAGAATCCCCATGACTGGAAGACGACCGACGAACTCGGGAATCAGGCCGTACTTGATCAGGTCCTGCGGCTCGGTCTTGCGCAGCAACTCCGTGTCGCGGTGGCTGCGCGCTACTGACTCTGCTTCAGTATCGGTAGCCTTGAAGCCCAGCGCCTTCTTGCCTACGCGCCGGCCAACTACGCGCTCCAGCCCCACAAACGCTCCACCACAGATGAAGAGAATGTTGGTGGTGTCGACGGCGGTGAATTCCTGGTGCGGATGCTTGCGTCCGCCTTGCGGCGGCACGTTGGCTACTGTGCCTTCAAGAATCTTGAGCAGAGCCTGCTGCACGCCCTCGCCGGAAACATCGCGGGTAATGGAGGGGTTCTCGTCCTTGCGGCCGATCTTGTCGATTTCGTCGATGTAGATGATCCCCTGCTGCGCGCGAGTCACATCGCCCTCAGCCGCCTGCAGCAGCTTGAGGATGATGTTCTCCACATCCTCACCTACATAGCCGGCTTCGGTGAGCGTGGTCGCGTCCACAATCGCAAAGGGAACGTCAAGCATCTTGGCCAGCGTGTGCGCCAGCAGCGTTTTGCCTGACCCGGTAGGCCCGATAAGAAGAATATTGCTCTTCGCCAGTTCCACTTCGTTGTTCCGCATACGATTCATCTGGATGCGCTTGTAGTGGTTGTAAACCGCGACGGCAAGCTTCTTTTTGGTCTGGTCCTGGCCGATCACAAAGTCATCCAGGAACCCCTTGACTTCTTGCGGCTTCGGCAGGTGTCCGGCAGTCGTGGCCGGGTGAGCGGCATCGCCGCGGTCGTCCTCAAGGATCGAGTTGCAGACAGCTACGCACTCATCGCAGATGTATGCGCGAGGGTAGTCGCTGGGCGACGAGATCAGCTTGGCAACAGCGTCCTGTGACTTGTGACAGAACGAGCAGCGCAGTGCTTCTTCAGGTCCCGTGCGCGTTTTCATTTTCCTGCTCCCTTTGGACGGCGTTCGCAGTGTCAGCGTGGTAATCGTTGTTGGCGAAGCCGGCGTCTAGCTACGCCAGCCCCGCTGCGGGTTATGTGCGCGGCCGGTCGATGATCTCATCGACTATGCCGTATTCCTTGGCCTGCTGCGAGTTCATGATGAAATCCCGCTCGACATCTCGTTCGATGCGATCCAGAGGCTGCCCCGTATGCTTGGCGATAAGTGTGTTGGTAATTTCACGAATGCGAAGAATTTCGCGCGCGTGAATGTCAATGTCCGTGGCTTGCCCGCTCAATCCGCCCATGGAAGGCTGATGGATGAGAATCCGCGAGTTGGGCAGGGCAAACCGCTTGCCCTTGGTCCCTGCCAGCAGCAGAAACGCACCCATGCTGGCCGCCTGGCCTATGCAATAGGTGACCACGTTGTTCTTGATGAACTGCATGGTGTCGTAGATGGCGAGGCCGGCGGTAATCGAGCCCCCCGGTGAGTTGATGTAAAGCTGCACGTCCTTTTCCGGGTCTTCGCCGGAAAGAAACAGCATCTGCGCCACAATCAGATTGGCCACCTGGTCGTCGATCGGGGTGCCAAGAAAGATAATGTTGTCGCGAAGCAGACGGGAGTAAATGTCGTAGGCGCGCTCGCCTCGACTCGTCTGCTCAACCACCATGGGAACCAATGCCATTGAATATTCTTCCCGTAATTGCAGTTTTGGGACCATTCGTCCCGTTTTTTTGTGGCCGCCGGGTACCGGATCTCGTTTCCCGGAACTACTGCTTGCCCGTGCAGCCCCTTCCGCCCTTAAGCCGGACTAATTACCCGTCAGGAGGGCAACCTATCATACAACAAACTCGCAGTTTTCTCCCGTCTTAGCTGTTCACGGATTCTAGCTAGCCCACCGTCCTCCGTCAATCGCACTTTCAGGGCATCCAGCGGTTCACGGGACTGCAAGGCTGCCAACTGCAGTTCCTGGTCCATTTCTTCATCGCTTACGGTGATGTTTTCCTCATGAGCAATCCGGTCCAGCAGGATAAAGGTTTTCACCTCGGCGGAGGCGCTGTCCCGCTGTGCCGCACGAAGGCGGGCAAAGTCCAGCTTGCGCATTTGCTCGGTGTCCATCCCCTGGGCTGCCAAGGCGCGGAGTCCCCTATCGAGACGGGCGTCAATCTGCTCCTGCACCAGCGATTCCGGCACCGGGAAAGGATACTTCTCAGTCAGCGCGGCAAATAGGCGGTCCTTGGTTTCGCCTTCGATGCTGCGCTTTTTGCGGGCTGCCAGGTGCTCCCGAACGCGCTCTTCCAAGTCTGCAAAGCTCTCGTAAGCTCCGAGTTCTTTGGCAAAATCATCGTCCAGTTCAGGCAGCGTGCGCTTCTTGATGGCCTTTACCTCGACGTCATAAGCCACTGTCTTGCCTGCCAGCTTAGCCTCAGCATAATCAGCGGGATAGATAACCTCGGCCTTCAGTTCCTGGCCGGGTTTTGCGCCGCGCAAGGCTGAGGAGAAAGCATCGACCGTGTCCTTGCCGCCGATTTCGACCAGCGTATCTTCACCCAATACGGGGGCAGCATCGGCGTCGCCTTCAATCTGGCCCCTGTAGGTAATCTGCGCCCAATCGCCATCGGCCAGCGCGCGATCTTCCTCAACCGGCTCAACCGTCGCGCGTGATTCACGAAGCTGCGCGAGCTCGGCCTGGAATTCCTCTTCGGTGATTTCCACCGCAGGCTTGGGAACTGTTACATCCCGGTAGCCCTCGATCGAGAACGCGGGGATAAACTCAAACACTGCCTTCACATGCAGGGGTGCACCGTCTTCCACGGTAAGCTCGGTCACCTGCGGCTGGCCTACAGGCCTGACACCCAGATCGGTCACGGCCTTGTTGAAGCGTTCCGGCAACAGGCTGTCAATCACTTCCTTGCGGATTTCGGTAGCATAGCGGCGCTTGACCACCGACTCCGGCACCTTGCCGGCGCGAAAGCCGGGTATCTTCGCATATTTGCGGTAGTTGCCAACCACGGATTTGAAGGCCTTCGAGACATCTTCGGCGGGAATATCGAGCACCAGTTCGCGGGTACAGTCGGGATTCAGGACCGGACCGTGCTGGTGTGTATGGTCATGGCCCTCATGGTCTTGATCGTGGCCTTCGTGGTCTTCGTGTGTGGAATCGTGCTCGAGGGCGGCATCGGCCGCTTGAGGGTGGGGGCTATTTTCGATGGTGTCCGTAGAGCTCAACGTTTTACCTTCCAGGCGCAAATCCAGCGCCAACTTGTCTGCCGGTCTAGCAGATATACGGGACGTTTCTCTGGCTGCAATCCATTCAATCCAGGTCGCAGGCCGCAGGCTCCCTTTCCAAAGCCACATTATTGGCTGCCGCAAATCGCTGGCACCGGCGATGTGCAGAAGGGGATATGCCTCATCTCATGGTAAGAGGGTTTGCTGGAAGGGTCAAACCCAGCGGACCAATTTGGCAGCGGGAAGGCTCCCGAAAGGTACGTTACTGCTCAGTGACCTGTACGTTACTGCTCGGTGACCTCCGGTTTGCGGACGTAGGGAATGAATCGGGGGTGGGCAGCTCCACAGGTGGCAAAGTAGTCGCGGGCTTCGTTGAGGCTTAGCTGTCCGTTCACCGTGAGGCGAACGTCCCCGGCATCTTCATCTTCCTGGCCATCGTCCTCCCACCAGCAAACCGGGCACAAGGCCAGCGCAGCGGCGGTATCCAGAGTCCTGTATCCGCAGCATGGACAGCGAAAGCGGGCTTGCACAGCTCCTGTATGCACGGCCCCTCCGATTAGATGGACGAATTTCAACAATGAATGGTTTACCCGAAGGACAACTCTCAGCCGCGGTGAATGACGCTCAGCATCGGCCTTCAAGTCGGAAATCCGCATTTGCCCGCTCATTTGGTTCTCCATCAGGGCTTATCGGCAAAGCTCCGCTGCCTTGCAGTCGAATTTCAGGAATGCGGAACGACGCCCAAGGCAATCGCATTTGAACTTTGATGGCAAGCACATGTTTCAGACCGATGCAAAGACTCCATCGGAGCGGGTTTTGTAACAGGGCATGACTTCACAGGCTGCGGAAAAACCCGCTCCAGCCGGGATTTCGAAAGTTTTGTAAAAAGGGCACGACTTCAGTCGGGCCAATAAAGACAATCAAATCGATGTTGGGCTTCAGCCCCTGCAAATGCCAATACCGACGAACTCTTCCGAATGAGACTTTTTCCGCTGCCTGCTAGTACTACGCAACACGGAGGGAGGAAACGATAATAGCCAAGGATGAAATCCTGAAAAAGCCTCGTCCCGTCTCCCCGATCAGCCTTTCGGAAACCGCAATTTCTC
This sequence comes from Occallatibacter sp., assembly GCA_049508975.1. Classification (GTDB taxonomy): domain Bacteria; phylum Acidobacteriota; class Terriglobia; order Terriglobales; family Acidobacteriaceae; genus Telmatobacter. Next base: position 20,994 of record JBELAI010000061.1, read on the forward strand.
CCGTAGGGAGGAAACGAGAATAGCCCATGGATGAAATCCTGGGAAAGCCGGCCCAAATAAGATCTCTGAGCCCCAGAGGGGCGGCCCGAAACTGGCCAACAAACCGTTTCCCGCCCTCACGGTTTTCAGGTTTCGTAACAGCCTGCGTAGGCTCGTGGTGAACCTCTCTCTTCCGATACGACACGCGACCAATGTCTCGTCATCCCCGAAAGAATTCTCTCCGCAATTTGCAGTTCATTCCTCCTCTCGGGAGCACAATCAAGATCAAGCTAGGAACTGCCCAACGAAAAAGCCATTCCGCCGCAAAAATTTCATGCCATTTTCCGGGTTTTCCTGCAATCAACTGACAATAAACATGTTACGTATGAATTGACCCTTTTTGACCCCCTTAAACAAAGCACTTACGTAAAATGGGGTCCTGACCATTTTGCAAAACAAAAGACTTACGCCTGGGCAAGCAATGGCCATGCGGGTCGCGGCGTAGAATTGCGCCGAGGAGAATTATTGACCCCTATGACGCGTTTTCTTTCCGTAACACCTGCTTCTTTTGCCGCTTCGTTCTGGACCTGTTTATTCTTGGCACTCATGCTCATTGCTCCCTGTCTCTCCTACGCACAACAGGCGCCGCCGAAGCTGCGCGTGGCTATTGTGGGACTTGAACATGGGCACGTGGAGGGGTTTCTCGGCGCATTGCCCCAACACACGGATGTTGAATTGGTAGGCATTGCCGATTCCGACCCAGCGCTCTTCGCCAAATATCAGAAGAAGTACTCGTTGGCGGAGACGCTCTTCTACCGCAGCGAAGCCAACATGATCGAGAAGACGCACCCGCAGGCGGTGCTCGTGTATACCTCGATCGCGCAGCACCGGCCGGCGATCGAGATTGCCGCGCAATATGGCGTGTCGGTGATGGTCGAGAAGCCGCTGACAATCTCGCTCGCGGATGCGCTGGCGATTCGGGCAACGGCGCGGCACTCCAAGATTCATGTGCTGGTGAACTACGAAACTACGTGGTACTCCAGCAACAAGGCCGCCTACGACGAGGTAGATCAGGGACATCTGGGAGAGATTCGGCGCGTGGTGGTTCACGATGGGCACCAGGGGCCGAAGGAGATTGGCGTGCCTCCGGAGTTTCTGAGCTGGCTTACCGATCCTGCGCAGAATGGAGCCGGCGCACTCTATGACTTTGGCTGCTATGGCGTCGACTTGATGACATGGCTAATGCATGGCGAGACTCCGCTTACCGTCACGGCCGTCGCCAATCACGACAAGCCGCAGATTTATCCGCATGTCGACGACGACTCGACCATTGTCCTTGAGTATCCGCACGCGCAGGCGGTAATCATGGGCTCCTGGAACTGGCCGTTCTCTCGCAAGGATATGGAAGTCTACGGGGCAACCGGATACGCAATTACTGTGGGCCCGGACAAAGTGCGGCTGCGGCATGAGCACGATTCGGAGGAGCGGCTGACCACAGCGCCTTCGCTGAGCGGGCCGCAGAATAACTCACTGAGTTATCTGGCGGCAGTGCTGCGCGGGGAGTTGGAGCCCAAGGGCGATTTGACGGCGCTCGATACTAACGTGGTGGTGATGCAGATTCTGGATGCGGCGCGGGAGTCGATACGGACGGGAAAGACGGTGCATCTTACGAAGGTTGCGGAGTAGCCGAACACGCGGCGCGCTCCCAGGTCTCAAGATCGAGACCTGGGGCACCAGATTGGTTGTCGTTCCGGCATTAAACGAGCTGAAAACTGGAAGCTAGTAGCTCCGCACCCATTCCAGAATCGACCGGACCGCTACGCCGCTGGGGCCTTTGGCGATGTAGGGGCGGGCGTCGTCGATCCAGGCCATGCCGGCGATGTCGAGGTGGATCCAGGGCGTGTCTTCGGCGAAAACGTGCAGAAATTCCGCGGCCGTGCTGGCGCCGCCATGGCGTCCGCCGGTGTTCTTGATGTCGGCGATATCGCTCTTGATCTGGTCGGCGTATTCTTCGCCCAGCGGCATCCGCCAAAATCTTTCGCCGGTAACGGCAAGCGCCGTCTGGAACTTCGCGAATGTGTCTTCGTCGTTCGAGAATGCACCGGCGTTATGCGTTCCAAGCGCGACGCCGATAGCGCCGGTCAACGTGGCGGCATCAATGAGGTGCGTCGCGCCGAGCTGTTTTGCGTAGGTCAGGCCGTCCGCCAGCACCAGCCGGCCTTCGGCGTCGGTGTTGATGACATCGATGGTTTTCCCTGACATGGCAGTTACTACGTCGCCGGGTTTGTAGGCCTTGCCGTCGGGCATGTTTTCGGCAGCGCACACAATGGCTGTCACGGAAACTCTGGGTTTGAGCAGGGCAATGGCACGCATGGCGCCCAGCATCGCCGCGCCGCCGGCCATGTCGTACTTCATCTTCTCCATGTTGTCGCCGGGTTTGATGGAGATGCCGCCGGTGTCAAACGTAATTCCCTTCCCCACTAAGCCAAGCACGGGGCCGCTGGGGTCGGTCGGCAGCCCTTCGGGCACGTAGCGCAGAACAATAAGAGCGGGCGGCTCCGCGGAGCCCTGGGACACGCTCGCGAATGCCCCCATCTTCAGCTCATGCAGCTTCTCGGTGGAGTGAACTTCCCAGCCCAGGCCAACTGACTCAGCCATCTCCGCAGCGCGCTGGCCCAGAATCGTGGGCGTCAGCTTGTTGCCCGGCTCGTTGACCAGCGTGCGCGTAAAGTTCTGGCTCTCGCCAATAATGACGCCCTCTGCGAAAGCGGCTTCGACAGCGGCCCTGTCGGAAGTTGGCGGCGCGGCCAGCACAAATCGCTGGACGCTGAGGTCCTTGCGGTCGCTGCGATACGTGTCGGCATCGAAATCGGCGAGGAGTGCGCCTTCGGCCACGGCCCGGGCGCTGCGTGCCGCGTATTCCGCGATGTCGGGCAGGGCGAGAACCAGTTCCCGAATGCCGCGCGGCTTGGCGAAACGAACAGCAGTTCCTGCCGCATTCCGCACGGCCGGAGAGGCGAGTTTGCTCTTCTTGCCCAGGCCAACGATGAGCAATCGCTTGGTGGCAAGATCGGCGGGAGCATGGACCAAAACAGTCTCGTTGGCTCCGGCTTTAAATTCGCCGCTGGCGAGCACCAATGCCGCCGCGGCCCTGACGGCCTCGTCGGAAGTGAGCAGTTCCGGCTGCGGTTTAGCGTGCGGGCCTTTTTCGGTCTGGGTATCGACGGCAAGCACGGCCAGCAGGTCGGTTTCGATTGCGGCAAGGGAAGCGAAAGAGAGTTCCGTTTTCATGACCCTATTCTTTCATCCCATGGGAGGAGAAGGCCACTTCGGATGGTTCAGTGTCTATGAGGAGCGGCGAGCCCAAATGATGACAATTCTAAAGCTGTTGGCAAACCGAAGAACTTTGACAAGAAAGCACAAGAATGACAGAATTATTCAAGATGTCAATTATGGAATCAGATGTCAAATCCGGTCTTCATGCCAAAGCCCCCCTGAGCCCGAATGGACGCATCGTCATCCCCGCGGCCATTCGGCGAGAGTTGGGTTTCGCGCCGGGCGATATGCTCTTGATGGAAGTTGAGGATGGAGTGCTGCGGGTGGAAAGTTTCGATGCGCGGCTGGCGCGGGTTCAGGACGAGCTGATGCAGTTGGCTGGGCCTGAGCGGATGCTTTCAGATGAGTTGATCGCCGAGCGGCGCGCGGAGGCCTGGCGCGAACAGGTAGAAGCAGACCGGGAGCGCGAGGCCATTTTCGAGCAGAAGAGAAAGGCCGGCTGAATTGCCGAATGAGGTTGTGCTTGACGCGTCGGCAGTTTTGGCAGTGCTGAAGCGGGAGCCGGGGGCAGACCGGGTACGGGCAGTTCTGGACCGGGCCACAATCGGCGCGGTAAACGTGGCTGAGGTGCAGAGCAAGCTGGTCGATTTGGGGCTCAGCCGTCATGCAGCCGAAGCGCGGATTCGCTTTCTCGGCTGCCGCATCCTGGGGTTCAGCGAAGAGCAGGCGATTGAGGCCGGCTCACTGATCGCGCGGACGCGGAGCCTGGGTCTCTCGCTCGGTGACCGGGCCTGCCTGGCCCTTGCCATCGACCGCAAAGCAACGGTCTATACCACCGACAATGTCTGGAAGAATCTCTCTCTGGGGATCCAGATCGAAGTAATCCGCTGATCCGGGCGCGGCTACCGTCCCATGCGGTGCTTGCTGGCGTTGACGGCTGCGCGCGCGTCCCGATCGGCTTCGCGGCGCTTCTCGGTCTCGCGCTTGTCCCAGTCCTGCTTGCCCTTCGCCAGGGCCAACTCGCATTTTACCCGGCCGTTACGGAAATAAAGCCGGGTGGGGATGAGCGTGTGACCCTTGATCTGCGTCTTCGAAAGTAGCTTGCGAACCTCGTCTTTGTGCAGCAGCAGCTTCCGGGTGCGGGTTTCGTCGTGGTTGGCCAGGTTTCCGTGGGAGTAAGGACCGATATGCAAGTTCAGCAAAAAAGCCTCGCCGTCCTTGATGAGGCCGTAGGAATCCCTCAGGTTGGCGTTGCCCTGGCGAATGGACTTGACCTCGGTGCCGCGGAGGGCGACTCCGGCTTCGAATTTTTCCAGCAGAAAGTAGTTATGGCTGGCCATGCGGTTGTGCGCCGCATCGCGCTCGCCGCTGGCCACCGGGTCGCGAGGATGCACCGGCTTTTGGGGGCCGTTGTCGTCGTGCTGAACGATCACGTGGCTGGTTTGGCGGGCCATGGGGAAGCAACCTCGAATCTTGATTTTAACATCGACTCGGATTATCCGGGCTGCCCACATTTGGGAGTTCGCCGCGCATCTACGGGGCTTTGCTAGAATGGGGCATCGTTGGATGGACTCAATCGCTACTTTTATTTGCACGGGAAATCGATACATGAAATGCGTCATGGGCGGCCAAGGCAGCCCGCGGGAGTCTGGCCCGGAAGTCGGGCCGCACGGGACGCTTGGGAGTTCGATGAATCGCAGCGTTCTATTACCGGCTACCTCCGAACCGAACTACAGCGGGGCTCTTGGATCTGTTCTTCGGCGCGGCGCCTTCGCTGTTGCGCTGTTCGGCTTCCTCGCCCTGTCGTGCGTCACGCTGCGCGCGGAGTCGGCCAATTCCATGTACAAGCATGGCGAGGCGGCGGAAGCGCGAGAGGACTACGATACTGCCTTTGACCTTTACCAGAAAGCAGCCGCCAAGGCGCCCAAGGATCTAACCTACAAGACGGCTTTGATTCGCGTGCGGGTTTCCGCCTCCGGGTTGCACATGACTAAAGGCCGCAGGCTGCTTCAGGGCGGCGACGAACAGGGCGCCCTGGTGGAGTTTCTGCATGCCGCGGAGATCGATGCCGGCAACGAAGCGGCGCAGCAGGAGATCGCCAAGATACGTAAGCGGCACGGGGAGGCTTCACCGCAGGGCGAAATCAGCCCGCCACGGGACGAGGCCCGACAGCAGGAACTGGAACAAATGGGCTCGCCGGTGGTTCTGAAGCCGATGTCGAACGAGCCGCTGACCCTGCACTATACGGAAGACGCCAAGGTGGTTTATCAGGCAATCGGCAAGGCGGCAGGCATCAATGTGCTTTTCGATCCCGACTACACAGCCAAGCGGATTACGGTTGATTTGAACAATGAATCGCTGCTCGACGCGTTGCGCATTGTGGGCGTGATGTCCAACACCTTCTGGCGTCCGATCACCGACAACACCATTTTTGTGGCCCAGAACTCCCGCCAGAAGCACACCGATATGGACGCGTCGGCGGTGCAGACTTTCTACCTGAGCAACGCCTGGCAGCAGAATGACCTGACCGACGTGCAGCAGGCGGTCCGTAACGTGCTCACTGGAGTGAAGATCTACGGTGTTCCCAGCCAGAATGCGATTGTGATTCGCGGGACGCCCGACGAATTGCTGCTGGCGCAAAAGCTCATCAACGATCTGGATAAAGCGCGCGCTGAGGTGGTGGTCGACATCGCCGTGCTGGAAGTTAGCAAGAACTGGGAGCGGACGCTTGGCATTGAGTGGCCCAGCAGCGTGGGCATTGCGCTGCAGCCGCCCAATTCCACCAACAACAGCAGCACCACGACCGGCACGACGGGGACAACAGGGACAACCGACAACGGCACCAGCCCGTCCCTTTACGACTTGGCGCACTTGAAGGCGACGGACTTTGCGGTAACCATCGGCTCGGCCACGGCCAACCTGCTGCTCACCGACTCGAACACCAAGATTCTGCAGAATCCACGCATCCGCGCCACGGATTCTCAAAAGGCTACTTTGACGGTCGGCGAAAAGATCCCTATCGCGACGGGCTCCTATCAGACGGGCGCGGCCACCGCGGTGGTGAGTTCGCTGGTCAACACTCAATTCCAGTACCAGGACGTGGGCGTTAAAGTCGAAATGACGCCAACCATTCACTTCGATCATGACGTGACGCTGAAAATCAAGATTGAAGTGTCGACGCAGAGTGGCTCTGTGACCATCAGCGGCGTGACCGAACCGATCATC
>JBELAI010000062.1:0-26963 GCA_049508975.1 Occallatibacter sp.
AATACGCGGCTTCTCGGTTGGGGCGTCGGATTTTTCGATATGGACAACGATGGATGGCTCGACATTCTCATGTCGAATGGGCACGTCTATCCTGAAGTCGACCGGTCAAAGGGCGATTTGAAATACGCCGAACACAAATACCTCTACCGTAACCTGCGCAATGGAAGATTTGAGGAGGTTACAACTCACGGAGGTCCAGGAATTCTGGAAAATGCTCCGGCACGCGGTTGTGCTTTTGGCGATTACAACAACGACGGTGTTATGGATGTTGCCGTGAATTGCATCAACGCCATTCCACAGTTGCTTCGCTGTGATTCAACGCTGAATCGTAACTGGGTCAAGATCAAATTAGTTGGAGTAAAGTCCAATCGGACCGGAATCGGAAGCCGCGTGCTGGTAACTGCAATGACAACGCCGGGCGCAACCAAGCCCCTGCTGCAGACAGAGGAGCTACGCAGTGGAGGGAGTTATTTTTCCCAGAACGATCTTCGCCTTCATTTTGGTTTGGAGCAAGCAAAAAAGGTGGACGTGGTCGAGATTCGTTGGTTAAGCGGTCAGGTAGACCGGATCAAGGACCTCGCCGTGAATCAGCTGCATGTAATTCAAGAGGGAGGCAAGGTTCTCAGCTCCGCTCCGTTGCCGCAATTCAAGAGTCGCGCCAAGGTGAAGGCGTAGCTTTCATCAAGCGTGTTGCGTATTGCGAAATGGAGGCATTTTCAGAGTTTGCTGCGCTATATCATTGCCGAGATTAATCGAAGCGAGTATTGTATCTTAGACAGGTAATCAGCTCGGCCATTGTTGACACTCAGATCAGCCATCAAACGCACAAGACGATTCTGGTCTTGCACAAGGTAGTCTTTCCTAGACGAAAGCGTCATTTAGCATTCGCAAGTTCTCACTTAAGCAACGGCACATCTGCGATGGCCATCGAGATGAAATAATCGCCTGCATCTACCGGGGGAGCTATGGGACTTTCAGAGATTCTAGCAAACATCGATCATGAGATTGCCCAATTGCAGAGTGCACGTGCATTGATTGCAAGCGCGAGCACGCCGACCGCAAAGAAGAGGCCCGGCCGGCCCAAGAAGGTTGCCGCATTAGCCGTGCCCTCACCTGCAATTCCCGCAACGAAAAAGAAAAAGAGAAATCTTTCGCCTGAAGGCCGGAAGCGCATCGCAGAGGCCGTGAAACGTCGTTGGGTTGCACAAAGAAAAGCGGCCGCTGTTACAGCAAAGTGACATTTGGTTCGGATAATTGCGGGGCAGGCCTTCCGTTCTAAAGTGATTTTCTATTCGTCCCCGATTCTTCGCCGCCAGATTGCTTGGCCGGCAGTGCGGGGGCAGAATTTTTCTGCCTTCCTCCATTCCGGATTGCTCCTCCAGGCTGCTCGAAAGTGCTGCCCCGCCGTGATGACACTGGCCTGCTTGCCGTTGTATATTCAGCCATGGTTTTGAAGCGAATCCTGCACTCAGCCCTCTTCCTCTGCATCCTCTCGGCATCTTGCTGCGCTCAGTTCAAAGATCCTGGCGCGGACACGCGCAAGGTCGCGGCTGAATCCGCATGGCTCACTTTGACTCCCGAACAGAAGTCACAAACGCTTGAATTCGCAGAACCGTTTAAAGATTACATGCGGCACGCCAAGTCCGCATCCCTGTCTGAGGCTGAACTGATTCGCCTTGCTCGAGTGGATGCGCAAGCAAAGCCTGCCACGGCGCTCGACGTGCGCAATGCGCTGGCCATGCTGAAGTGCTCTCCGCCGACACTAACGACGGTGTGAACCCCATCTTCCCTCAAAACTCTGAGAACTCTAATTCGGCAGTTGTCGGCTTCGGCGTAGCCATCTAGAAATACAGTGCTGGTTTCGATCCCAACTCGGAATTCACCGCGCGCGTACTGCATCTCCTCGATCTTAATCACATCGCCTGGCAGACGCAGACTCCCAAGGTCGATGTCGGCGGTGGCGGCACCATTGGCGGCTTTCTCTCCATGCGCAACATGGAGGTTCTTGACGTTGGAATTCCCTTGCTATCGATGCATTCAACTTATGAGATGTCATCGAAGGTCGATCTTTGGTCGTACTTTCGTTTCATGCCTGCGTTTTACACAATGGAGTAACCGCAGCTGTGCCTCCACTATCCCAAATTCTCTTTCAGGAAGCTCAAGGATCGCACCCGCGCCAAGTCGGCTGCTTCTTTGCTATAACTTCCACGAGCATCGCAATTAAAGCCGTGCCCTGCGTCATACCAGTAGATTTTCACTTCGGGATGCGCAGATTGAATTCTTTCAACTTCCTCAGCCGGAATATGCGCGTCGAGCTTTCCGAAGTGGAGCATCACCGGGGCAGAGAGTCTCTCGTCGGCATACATTGCTGTCCGTCCTCCGTAGTAGCCAACTGCCACTGCGGGATGCAGCCGCGCTGCCGCCAGCCATGCCAGGGTTCCGCCATAGCAGTAGCCGATAACGCCGACGTTCTTCCCAGCGACGCTTCCGGCAAACTCCATTGCGGCCCCCACATCCATTAATGACTTTTCCATATCCAGTTTCGGAATGAACCCCCTCGCCCGCTGCATATCGGCACCCTCGTACCCGAGTTCAACGCCGCGCTCTATGCGGTCGAATAGTGCCGGAGCAACCGCCAAAAACCCATCCCTCGCATAACCATCCGCCACCGAGCGTATATGCTGGTTAACGCCGAATATCTCCTGGACGACTACAAGCCCTGCCACCGGCTCACCCTCGGGCCGCGCCACATACGCACCTATTTCAACCCCGTCAGCCGTCTTCAAAGTCACATATTCGCTCATTTTCGCCTCTCCCCGGATCCTATTATCGATGATGATTTGAGCCTGTCAGCCCTGGATTCTTCCGCTCCGTGAACCCATGTTGCCATAATCATATGCAAGACGGATACTCCTCTCGATGGAAGGTGTGGGTGAGTTAGCCGATTTGCACTAGAATTGCCTTGCTGGAGTAAAAGAACAGGGTGCAAGTCAAGCCAGGAATCCAGACATGAGGCAACGATGAAGGTCTTAGGCATTAGCGGGCTAGAGAAGGCCGTGCCGTTCAAGCATGCCACCTTTCCAGGCCTCGATGAGCGCGAATATCGCATCGCGCAGGGAATGGACTCGGCGGCCGCGCTTCTCATTAATGGCGAATTGGTGGCCGCGGCGGAAGAGGAGCGATTCACCGGAAAGAAGCACACCGGCGACTTTCCCATCAATGCGATCCAATACTGCCTCAGGGAGGCCGGCATTTCGATCGAAGAAATCGACGAGATCGCCCACGGATTCAACTATGCCCCATATCGCAACCTCTACCTGAGAGACGAAGCCTCGACGGCGCTCTACAACCAGGTTTTTTCTCGTGAAGCATTGCTCGAGCAAGTGCGCACGAATCTCCCCGGATTTCCTGAAAGGAAGGTGTTCCAGGTCGGCCATCATCTCGCTCACGCTTCCAGCGCTGCGTATACCTCCGGTTGGGACGAATGTCTGCTTGTTGTCAACGACGCCATGGGAGAAGTCGAAAGCACCAGTGTCTACGACTTTCACGATGGGGAGTTAGAGAGAATTTGCACCATAGGCGCCAATGACTCCATCGGCGTGCTTTATTCGCTTGTAACCCTTCACTTGGGTTTCGACTTCAATGCAGATGAATACAAGATCATGGGTTTGGCTCCGTATGGCGACCCGAGCCCCTTTCGGTCCTTCTTTGAGAATTCCGTCGAGTTATGCGATGACGGAACAATCCGCATCCCGATTCTCAAGCTGAATAGTTCCCGCGAAGAGCGCGATGCCTACCTCGCCACGCGCGCATTTCTCGACGACAATCTGGTCTCGCGCAGATTGCCTGCGGATCCAGTTACATCCATGCATCAGGATGTTGCAGCCTCTCTTCAGGAATGTCTCGAAAAAGCCGTTTTGCACATATGCGGACATTTCGCGAGCAAGACTGGCCTTCGACGCATCGCTTTGGCCGGCGGAGTTGCGCTAAATTGCACAGCCAACGGAAAGCTTATGCGCTCCGGGCTGTTCGATGAAGTGTACATTCAACCCGTGGCCGGCGACGATGGCGTTGCCCTGGGAGCCGCACTCTATCGGGCGTCACTTGCCGGGGAGATACTCAATCGCCGAATGCCTGCACCGCTGTTTGGTCCCCGATACTCCGACAACGAGATCGAGGCAACTCTCAGTCGCTTTGCCCCCCAGATTCGATGGCGCCGCTTCGATTCGCTGGCAGCCACATGTGCCTCAGCCGCCCAACTTATTGCGGAAGGTCGCGTCATTGCCTGGGATCGAGGCCGCATGGAATACGGCCCGCGGGCGCTTGGCAATCGCAGCATTCTCGCCGACCCCGGTCATCCTCAGATGCGCGACCGCATCAATGCGATGGTCAAAAAACGTGAAGCCTTTCGTCCCTTCGCACCCGCATGCGCACAGGAAGAGGCTCCCCGCTGGTTCAATGTAGAGCCAGGCGAAGCACATCCGTATATGATCAGTGTCGTTGATGTACGGGCTGAGGTGCAGGCCTTGCTGCCGGCAATCACTCACGTCGATGGTACGGCAAGATTACAGACTGTAAGTGCGAACGACAACCCGGACTTCCATGCACTGTTGCTCGCGGTTGGAAAAACGACCGGCCGCCAAATGGTTCTTAACACCAGTTTCAACGTCAAAGGCCAGCCGATCGTAAACACGCCCCAAGAAGCTATCGAGACTTTTCTCGGAACCGGCATTGAGTTTCTATTCCTGGAGAACTTCCATGTTACCCGATCAGCTGTCTGAGTGGAATCGAGCTGAATTCGACTATCCGCGCAACAGCACTGTTGCGGAGGAGTTCGAGCACCGGGCTGCCCTCACTCCCGATGCAATCGCCGTCATTGCGAATGACCGGCAGCTGACTTATCGTGAACTCGACGAACGCTCCAATGGCATCGCGCGGCATCTTCAAAGCCTGGGCGTGAAGCCTGAAACGCTGATTGGAATTGCAATGGAGCGGTCGGAGAATCTCGTCATCGGCTTGCTGGCCATTCTCAAAGCGGGCGGCGCATATGTTCCATTAGATCCCCATCATCCCAAAGAGCGCCTGGCACTTGTTATCGAAGACTCAGGGATGAGCATTATTCTTACTTCGGAAAAAACGCGCGGGGATGACCAACCGGACTTCGGCGATGTAACTATACTCGACATCAACGACCCCTTGCTTGCCAAGCAAAGCCGAGACACGGTTACATCGGCGGCAACCAGCCGCAATTTGGCATATGTCATCTATACGTCCGGCTCTACCGGCAAACCAAAAGGAGTCATGGTTGAACACCATAATGTCCTTAACTTCTTCGCCGGCATGGACCGTGCTATTGGTTGCGATCCGGGAACCTGGCTCGCTGTTACAAGCGTCGCCTTTGATATATCGGTGCTGGAACTCTTGTGGACTCTCGCTCGTGGCTTCAAAGTAGTCGTCCATGGAGATGACGAAACGGAATCAATCGCCGATGAGATTGCACACCATGGCGTAACTCACCTGCAAATGACTCCCTCTCTAGCTCGCATGTTGACCCTGGATGCGCGAACATTTTCTACACTTGGGTCGCTGAAGCAAATCTTGCTTGGCGGCGAAGCCGTCCCTGCTTCTCTCATTCATCGCCTTCGCCAGAACTTCAACGGCGAGATATATAACATGTACGGCCCCACAGAGACCACAATCTGGTCGACAACCTACAGAGTGGACCAACCAGGAAACACCGTTCCGATTGGGCGCCCCATCGTTAATACCCAGATATATCTGCTCGACGCGGAATTGAAGCCTGTTCATGAAGGTGAAGATGGAGAACTTTTCATTGGAGGAGACGGCGTCGCACGTGGATACTGGAAGCGCCCTGAACTTACCGCCGAAAAGTTTGTTGAGGTCCCGTCAATTTCCTCGCAGCGCATTTATCGTACGGGCGACCTGGCACGCTTGATGCAGGACGGAAACTTCGAGTTCCTCGGACGAGCCGACTTTCAGATAAAGCTGCGCGGACACCGGATAGAACCCGGTGAAATCGAAGCCCTCCTGGAGCAAAGTCCCGGAGTTAGACAGGCAGTTATTGTCGTTCGCGAAGACCGGGAAGGTGATCAGCGCCTTGTGGCCTACCTCGTGGCCGATTCGGATGGAACGACGACGAGCGATACACTCAGAAATGAACTCGGCACCAGGCTCCCGGAGGCCATGGTTCCCTCCGCATTTGTATTTCTTCCTGAATTGCCGCTAAATGCGAACGGCAAGATCGATCGCAAGGCTTTGCTACGTCTACCGCCGCCTGGAATTCGTGTAACATCAACCGCGAGTCACACTGGAAATCAGTCCGTAAGTGAGATCGAATTCATCGTCGCTCAAGCATGGCAAGAAGCCTTGGGAGTTTCAGAAGTCGGAGTAAACGATAACTTCTTTGACCTCGGCGCCCACTCTCTTACAGTTGCTGAGGTGCAGGCAAAATTGCAGAATGCATTGCATCGTGACGTTTCCATCGTCGATCTCTTCCAGTTTTCCACGATAAGTTCGCTCTCCGGTCACCTTGCTGGAACGCAATCGCACAGCCAGTTATCGGACCGCGCCGAACGCCGCAGATTGGCCAGACAACGATGAAAGGGAAACCGTGAAGCCCTCCACTATCGCGATCGTCGGGATGGCGGGGCGTTTTCCTGGTGCCCGGAACATACGGGAGTTCTGGCAGAATCTCCGTAATGGCGTCGAATCTATCCGCTCCCCCTCCAATGAAGAATTGCTCGCAGCGGGCGTATCGTGGGAGGATTTGGCGCTGCCCGAATACGTGAAGCGCGCTTCAGTGTTAGACGATGTTCCCATGTTTGACGCTTCCTTTTTCGGCTTGAGTCCCAGAGACGCGGCAATTATGGACCCGCAGCATCGGCATTTCCTTGAGTGCGCGTGGGAGGCTCTGGAAGATGCCGGCCACCCCCCGGAAAGGTTCAGCGGATCTATTGGTGTATTCGCCGGATCGGGGATGAATACATATCTCATCCATAACTTGCTCGCCAATCGTGAGCTACTAAGTTCCGCAGGCCTCTTTCAACTGAAGCAAACCGGAAACGACAAAGATGTTTTGGCAACGCGTGTTTCCTATCAGTTCGATCTGCATGGCCCAAGCATCAATGTACAGACCGCATGTTCAACTTCGCTGGTCGCTGTTCACCTCGCTTGTCAGAGCCTCCTCAATCACGAATGCGACCTGGCTTTGGCTGGGGGAGTTACCATCGAAATCCCGCATGGCCAGGGATATATCTATCGCGACGGCGAGATTCTCGCGCGCGATGGCCATTGCCGCTCGTTCGATGCAGCTTCAACAGGGACAGTCTTCGGAAGTGGCGCAGGTATTGTAGTATTGCGACGCCTCGATGATGCTCTCGAAGACCGCGATGCGATTCGCGCTGTCATCCTCGGATCGGCAATCAATAACGATGGCGCACGCAAGGTAGGCTATCTGGCGCCTAGCGTCGAGGGACAGGCCGAGGTAATCGCTGAAGCTTTGGACTTTGCCGGAGTAACTGCCGACGAAATCTCGTATGTCGAAGCGCACGGAACCGGAACCACGGTCGGAGACCCCATCGAGGTGCGGGCGCTTACGCAGGCGTTTCGCCGAACAACTGCGCGCAGGGGCTATTGCGCGATTGGGTCATTAAAAACCAATATCGGTCACCTCGATGCGGCGGCGGGCGTTGCCGGCCTTATCAAAACAGTTCTCGCTCTTGAGCACGCACAACTGCCTCCCAGCCTGCATTTCCAAAAACCGAACCCCCACATCGAGTTTCAAGACAGCCCGTTTTATGTAAACAGCCAACTCGCCGACTGGCCGTCCAACGGGTCGCTTCGCCGTGCCGGAGTGACGTCTCTTGGCATAGGCGGTACTAATGCTCACGCAGTGCTTGAAGAGGCCACGCACCAGAATGCTTCGAGCATTTCGAAACCATATCGGCTATTAACATTCTCCGCCAAGACGGAAAGCGCAGCTCGACGTTACTCGGAGGATTTAATTGCCTATCTTGAGGCACACCGAGAGGTCAGCCTTGCCGACGCATCCTTTACCTGCCAGGTTGGTCGCCAAGCCTTCCGGTTTAGGCGTGCATTGGTTGTTGGTGACGAGCACAACGTGGTAAGCGGAATCACTGATGGCGAGATCAGAAACTTTGTTTTCGGAATAGCCGCAAAATCAGAGCCCGAGTTTGTGTTCATGTTCTCGGGTCAAGGGTCTCAGTATGTCAACATGGGGCTCGAGTTATACAAACATGAACCCGCATTCAGGGAGACTCTCGATCTCTGCGCGCAACATCTTCTTGATATTCTCGGCCTCGACCTCCGCGACGTGATTTATCCAGCGGATGTGGGGAAGGGCGATGCGGCCGAAAAGTTAAACCAAACCTGGCTTACGCAGCCTGCGCTATTCGCCATCGAGTATGCACTGGCGCGCTGGTGGATGTCGCTAGGCATTAGACCATCGGCCATGGTGGGCCATAGCATCGGCGAATATGTCGCTGCATGCCTGGCGGGTGTCTTCTCACTTGAAGATGCGCTCAGCATCGCTGCATTTCGCGGTCGCTTGATGTACGGCCTGCCGGCAGGCGCAATGCTCGCGGTCTCGCTGCCCGCGACCTCAGTAGATTTCACTGGCGACCTATCTCTCGCCGCCATTAACAGCCCTCAGCAGTGTGTAATCTCTGGACCAATCTCCAAAGTCATCGCGTTTGAGGCGGAACTCACAGAGCAATCGATCGCATGCCGCCGCCTCATCACATCGCATGCTTTTCACTCCGCCATGATGGACCCCATTCTTGGCGCCTTTGAAGTGCGTATGCAACAGACAAGTTATCAAACGCCGAGCATTCCATTTCTTTCGAATCTAACCGGTACATGGATCAAGCCCGAAGAAGCTACCTCCCCAAGCTACTGGACAAGCCATCTTCGCCAAACAGTCCTCTTTTCCAATTGCCTCGAGGAACTTTCTCGCAAGCCAGACAGGTTTCTAATTGAAGTCGGGCCGGGCAACACACTTACCTCATTGGCCCGCCAGCAGGGCAGGGTTGATTCAAGAGTATTTCCGACCTTACCCCATCCGCGCGAAGCCGCTGGAGACCTTCGTTGCGCGCTTACAACGCTTGGTAAGATTTGGACCCTTGGAGCGGAAGTGGACTGGCCCAAGCTCCACGAGTCTGAAACTGTGCGCCGCGTTTCCCTACCCACTTACCCTTTTGAACATAAGAAATTCTGGATAGAGCCGGATACGAGCAAGGCACCTCTGGAATCCCGCACCACCATAGCGCCGCTCGTTCAGGCCAGTAACAATATCAAGTTTTATCGTCGAGTATGGAGGGCTGAACTAGTCACGCGACAACCAATCGCAAGAGTTGGTTGCTGGATCGTCTTCAATGACTCACTAGGTCTGGGCAATCGAATTGTCACGGATCTGAAGGCTGACCGGCAGGATGTGATTGTCGTCGAGGCAGGTTCCAGTTATAGACAGGTGTCGGAAACTGCCTATACAGTTCGACCAGGCGTGAGGGACGATTACGATGCGTTGATCGCAGATATCTTCAGAAATGGACACTCGCCAAGCAAGATAATTCATCTTTGGTCCGTGTTGCCGGAAAATACGCCGCATTCACTCAAGAAGATAGAGGATCGAAGCTTTTTCAGTCCCCTCTTTCTAACTCAGACGCTCGGCAGTCACAATATTGCCGGCATTGATGTTGCGCTGGTCTCCAATCGGATGCAACAGGTCTTCGACGAGCAGGTCCGCAATCCCGCTCGTGCTGTGCTACTAGGACCTGCGCGAGTTATCCCTTTGGAACTACCGGGAATCACCTGTCGCAGCATCGATGTGGATTTAGAGAACGAACCTGAGGCGAGATGCGCTGGGCTGATTCTGGCTGAAATGAATTCCCTTTGGAACAACAACACAATCGCGTTCCGGCAAGAGAAGCGATTCGTTGAAGCTGTCGAACCAATTAATCTGGCTTTGGCAACGGAGCATAGACGCCTTGAGCCCGGTGGCGTGTATCTCATTACTGGCGGACTCGGGGGAATCGGGTTAATTGTTGCCGAGCAATTGGCGCGCGAATTCAAGGCTCGTCTGGCGCTAGTTTCCCGTTCGGCGATTCCCGCCGAAGCCCAATGGAAAGCTTCTCTGAGCCACGCCAGCCTGAGTAAGGCCGACGAGCGGCGCATTCAGAAGCTCAGTGAGATTCGTTCCGTCGCCGGTGGGTTGCTGGTTCTTCGGGGCGATGTTACAAGTCTTGACCAGATGAGTGATGTAGTTGCATCTGCCATGAGTCACTATGGGCGGATTGACGGTGTCTTCCATGCCGCGGGCGTCCTTGACGATGGCCCTTTAATGATAAAGGGCAAACAAGGCGCAACGCGTGTGCTCGATCCGAAGATACGCGGGACTCTTGTTCTCGAAGCGGCACTCCGCAATATTCCGCTGCGATGTTTTGTTCTGTTTTCTTCGATCAGTTCGATTTTTCCACCGCCCGGTCAGGTGGATTACACTGCCGCCAATGCATTCCTCGATGCCTTTGCTGTAAGTCGGAAGGGCCCGGTAACGGTCGTCAACTGGGGCGCGTGGCGCAATGTCGGAATGGCGGCGCGCTCAGGCTCCCAACATCCGCTGCTGCAAGAACGCCTGGTCGAGACATCCCATGAGATCGTATATGTCAGCAAGTTTTCCCAACAACAATGGGTGCTTTCCGAGCACAAGCTAAAGGTTAACCAACAATTCAATGCACTCCTACCGGGAACAGGCTATATGGAAATGGCGTCGGCCGCGTTCTCACCGAAGTCGCGCCAGGGTGCAATTGAATTCCGCGATGTGTTCTTTCTAATCCCGCTGATGATTGAAGCGGATGAGATGCGGGAGGTGCGGATCCAGCTTCAGCGCGACACGGAAGCCGAACAGCAAATAGACGCATTTCGTTTCGCGGTCTTCTCCAGGACAAGCGAATGGGTCGAACATTCCACCGGCATCATTGAGCCCTGCCTATCGCAGTCGCCGACGACCATCAATCGCGAGGCGATAGCTGCGCGTTGCAACCAACGCGAGATTGTATTCGACGAGCAACACCGAACCCGGCAGGAGCGCCAATTCGCGTTTGGCCCGCGATGGCGGTCCCTCAAGAGGTTGCTAATAGGCGCGCATGAGGCCTTGGCGGAAATTGAAATGGACGCGAAGTTCCACGCGGATGTTTCTACGTTTCGCATCCACCCCGCACTGCTCGACCTGGCTACAGGTGCATCCTTCTACCTGACAGATATGTACGAAGAATCGGACGACCTATTCCTTCCAATTTCATACAAGACCATGCGGGTCTATCGTTCACTGCCCTCCAGGCTATTCAGCCACATACGATCTCGTGAAGAGAGCCCCCATCGAGGCGAGATCGAAACATTCGATATCACCCTCTTCGATGAGCAGGGCACGGTGTTGATCGAGATCGAGGGGTTTTCCGCTCGCCGAATCGAAGACCTCGCAACGGTCTTGAATGGAAGCGGGTTGACCAACGACGTCGCGCGCGCCGGCGGAACGCAGCCGATTGTAATTGAGGATCGCCGCGGCATTGAACCAGTTGCCGGCGTGC
This sequence comes from Occallatibacter sp., assembly GCA_049508975.1. GTDB lineage: Bacteria > Acidobacteriota > Terriglobia > Terriglobales > Acidobacteriaceae > Telmatobacter. The sequence goes on from JBELAI010000062.1 coordinate 11,622, forward strand.
ATGCGCTTATGCGCATCTTATCGAGCAATGCACCGCGTTCATTGATCGCCGTATCTCAGCCACTTACTGAACTCGGCAAACCAGACCCCGGTCCTTCGCCGCTGGCAATAGCTAATCCACGCGATGCCGAGTCTCCAGGTGAGAGCGTCGAGCGCACTCTAGCCGCCTGGTGGCAAGACATGTTGGGTGTCGATCACGTAGCTTTGGACGACGACTTCTTCAGCCTCGGCGGACACTCCCTGGTGGGCGTCAGGCTCCTTGCCAAGATCAAGAGGGCTTATCATGTGGATCTGGATCTGGCTGCCCTTTTTGAAGCGCGCACTATTCGCGAGTTAGCTGAAGTTATACATAAATCGAAATAGCCGGCAGCGGAAGTCTATCTAACTCAAGTCGGGGAATTCCTAATCATTCCTTGGAAACCAAATCTCTCCCTCAAGCGACAATCGCCGCGGCGCTGCAAATGGCGGTCGCGATTCCCAAAGATGCAGTTCGGGTGTAGGCATTCCCTCGACCATCGCTGCAATGCAATGATCTGCGTATTCCACAACGCAAAACCGCCAATTCTCCGGCTTATCGCCGAGACCGGGGTCCATTTCCATGTGGATTCGATCATCGTCCTCGAAGACAAAGGAAAACTTGTTCAACGGCAAAGCTAGCCCCATGCCACGCGCCTTGATGTAAGCCTCTTTCAGTGTCCATAGACGGAGGCACCGGCCCGGTCTCTGATCCTCGTGCAAACCATCCAACTGCGCCAATTCCCGCAGAGAAAACATCCTTGGGCCAATTTCGGCTATCGATCCGGCACGCTCGCGCGATTCTACGTCCACGCCTACTTCAACACCTTCGGCGATCAAGCAAACTACCAGACTGAGCGAATTGGACAGATTGAAGCGCAGGCCACACCGCTGTTCAATCGCCGGTTTGCCGTAGGCGTTTAACTGAAAGCGCCATGCCTCTGGCGGAAGGGCGCGATGTTGGGAGAGTGCGCACCGTACCAAAGCGTGCGTGGCCAGATATTCCCTGCGGTGCCGATCGAACTTGAAGGCCTGCCAACGAACTCGTTCATCTTCACTTAGCAACTGCAAACACGCCTGGGTGGCCTCTTCATCGAGGAGATCGTCGGGGTATGCGATCCAAAGGTGGAGTATCAGGTGACCCATGTCGATGATGCTTTTTCGATACGTGAAGAATGCGCCGCCCGTGCACCGCGCCCACGACTCCACCTCTATAGCCTACTGCACTCGCCCTTGTATGTTCCTGTTTGTACAGCGCACACGCCCCAAGAGGGCTGCCGTCGCTATTCCGCCGCAGCCATCCCAAGCACTTTCTGAATGGCCAAAAGCGATATAATCTGGATCATGGCGGCAAACGCACCCATCGGTTTTCCGGGAACAGACCTGACACTGGATTCCTCCGCAAACCAGGCGAAGATATCCTCTCACCTGGCCGCGCTTGAGGCCCGTCTGGCGCAGCTTGGCAGTCTCATGGTGGCCTATTCCGGCGGCGTCGATTCGGCTTTCCTGGCAGCTACTGCTCATCGCGTTCTGGGCTCCCGCATGCTGGCCGTGCTCGCTGATTCACCAAGCCTCGCCCGTCGCGACTTGGAGCAGGCCCTATCCTTTGCCCATTCCATCCAGATGCCGTTACACGTCGTGGCTACGGACGAACTGGATCGTCCCGAATACCAGCGCAACGACGCGAACCGCTGCTTCCATTGCAAAGACGAGCTCTTCGCGGTCATGGAATCTTTGGGCGCAAAACTTGGCTTTTCGGCCATCGCCTATGGCATGAATGCCGACGACACCCGCGATTTCCGTCCCGGTCAGCGCGCTGCGGAACAACATGCCGTACTGGCCCCGCTGGCCGAGGTCGGTTTGACCAAGTCTGAAGTTCGCGCGCTCGCCAAGGCAGCCGGATACCCGCTTTGGGACCGGCCCGCAGCCCCATGCCTGTCTTCACGGGTTGAATATGGCCGCGCCGTTACACGGGAAGTTCTCGAACAGGTTGAGCGCTCTGAGGAGAGTATGCGCGCGCTCGGTTTTCGCGAGTTCCGCGTGCGCCATCACGGCGACTTGGCGCGCGTCGAAATTGCTCGTACTGAGTTGCCCCGCGCCCTCTCCATGGAGATGCTTGATGCCATTACTGCGGCGCTAAAGGGAGCTGGCTACCAATACGTCACGCTTGATTCCACCGGCTTCCGCTCCGGCTCCATGAACGCAATTCTGCCCGTGGAGACCCTCGCCCGGCGCGGAGCATAGCGGACGATTTAGAATCACTGTCGATGCGTATTGGATATCTTGAGTGTTTTTCAGGCATAAGCGGAGACATGCTGCTTGGCGCACTTGTTGACGCCGGCGTGCCCTTCGCCTTTCTTGAGGAGACCGCCGCCCGGTTAAATGTGGGCGCACATCTCGAATTCCGCAAAGTGACCCGTGGCGGTATTGCCGCAACCAAGGTCGATGTCATCACACCCGACCATCCAGCGCCTGCGCCGGACCACGATCATTCTCACTCTGAGGCCGGCCACTCGCACGAGGAACATTCGCACGCCACCCATACGCATGCTCCGCACCGCCATCTCTCGTCGATCCTCGACATCATCCGCGCCGCTCCGCTCTCGGACACGGTGAAGTCCAGAGCTATCCGCGCATTCGAGCTCCTTGGAGCCGCGGAAGCTGCCATCCACTCCATCCCGATTGAAAAAGTGCATTTCCACGAAGTCGGCGCGGTCGACACCATCGTCGATATTGTTTGCGCCGCCGCCGGATGCGAGGCCCTTGGCGTGGATCGCTGGCTTGCTTCGCCCCTTAACGTCGGCAGCGGGACCGTCGTCTGCCAGCACGGGACGCTTCCTGTGCCTGCTCCCGCCACACTTGCGTTACTCGGCGACGCGCCCATCTATGCTGCCGGCCCAGCCATGGAGCGCGTAACGCCCACCGGCGCTTCCGTATTACGAATGCTCGAAGTGTGCTACGAGCCGCTTCCCGCGATGCGCATCAAGGCGTCTGGCTATGGAGCCGGCGGCCGCGACACGCCCGGCGAACCTAATCTGCTTCGTCTTCTCGTTGGGGAAACAGATACGAAATCCCTGCAATCGGAAGAATCTCAATCGATCGCGATCATCGAGACGGTGATCGATGATTCCAGCCCGCAGTTGCTCGGCTACGTGAGCGAATTGCTGCTGGCCTCGGGCGCTTGGGATGTCTATCGCGCGTCCGTGCAAATGAAAAAAGGCCGCACCGGCGTTCAACTCACCGTTTTGTGCAGCCCCAATCTTGTTCCCGCGCTGCGCAATCTCATCTTCCGTGAAACCACCACAATCGGTCTTCACTGGCGCATTGAAAACAAGGTGGCTCTTGCCCGCGAGTTTCGCAAGATCGAGACTCCCTGGGGCGGCGTGCAAATCAAAATCGCCCGCTGGCCTTCCGGCATAATCGCCAACGCGTCGCCTGAATATGAAGACTGCCGCACAATCGCCGCCAAACATGCGCTCCCCCTCAAGCACGTCATGCAAGAAGCCATGCGCATCTACGCTGCCAGCGATGCGGCAAAGGAAATCTAATGGACCGCACGCAAATCGAAGCATTGCTGAATGAAGTTCGCAACGGCCACACCGGCGTCAACGAGGCCCTTGACCGTCTCCGCGACCTCCCTTTCGAAGACATTGGATTCGCCAAACTCGATCATCATCGCGCGCTCCGCACCGGCATGCCTGAAGTAATTTTTAGCGCTGGCAAGACGCCCGCACAGGTTGCCCAGATCTTTGCCCGTATGGCCCAACATGGCGGCAATGTACTGGCCACCCGCGCTTCGGCCGATATGTTTCGAGCGGTTCGCGGTCTCGAAGACGAGGATAAGCAGCCACGCGCTGAGTATCACGAGACTGCCCGGTGCATCACGCTGACTCAATCGCCTGCCGCGTGCGGCAAGGGAACAATCGCGGTCGTCTGCGCAGGCACCAGCGATCTACCGGTTGCCGAAGAGGCAGCGGTCACCGCGCGACTGATGGGCAACACCGTCGAGCTTATCGCCGACGTAGGCGTGGCCGGCATTCACCGGTTGCTGGCGCAAAAAAGCTCGCTGCAGGCCGCCCGCGTGCTCATCGTTTGCGCAGGCATGGAGGGCGCTCTGCCCACCGTTGTCGCCGGCCTCGTGAACGCACCGGTCCTCGCCGTGCCGACCAGCGTCGGTTACGGCGCGTCTTTTGGAGGAGTCGCCGCGCTGCTAGGCATGTTGAATACCTGCTCGCCGAATGTCTCCGTCGTCAATATCGACAATGGCTTCGGAGCCGCCTGCATCGCCTCGCTCATCAATCGCATGTGAAGATCTCCAGGGGCAATCGAGGATCAGCAGTTCGCCGCCACGCGCACAGTCCGAACCACCGTCATTGAACCCTCGCCGTTAGCGCCGAGACTGCTCCGTGCCCCGGTCCTTGCGATTTTTTCCTATCGCAAGGGCGGGAAACCTCGACCTTCAACCAACCGCATTTATCGGAAACACTAGTCGCAAATCCTCTGAGGTGACGCCGGTCACCGCCCTCCACCCTCCGACGCGCCAATCATTCATAGTGCAAACAAAACGCCCGCACGACTGGCGTATCGAGGAGTTTTTGTGTCTCGTTCCAGGTTGCCGCTGCTGCGCCGGATCTCGCAGATCTTTTTTCTGCTCCTCTTTCTTGCGCTCCTGATCTTCACCTCTCTGCGTCCATCATCTGTCGCAACAGCCGACATCCATCTCCGCGCTCCCGTGCGCCTCTTCTTCGAGCTTGATCCGCTGGTCGCAGCTGTAAATGCGCTCGCAAGTCACGCTCTCTATCGCGGCCTGCTCTGGAGCTTGCTGATCCTGGTGCCGACGCTATTCCTCGGCCGCTTTTTCTGCGGATGGATCTGTCCCATGGGCACGCTGCAACACTTCGTCGGCAACATGCCATCCGAGAGCAAACGCGGCAAACAGCGCATCGAATCAAACCGCTACAAGCGCTGGCAAACCGGTAAGTACGTTGTACTCATTGCCGGTTTGGTTGCTGCCGTTTTTGGCTCCGCAGCCATCGGCTGGCTCGATCCCTTCAGTTTGCTCGTGCGCTCGTTCGGCCTCTCGTTGCTGCCTGCCTTCAACGCTGCGGTGCGCGCCATCCTCCTCCCGCTCGAACACAGCCACATCGCCGCCATCAAGACGATTGGCGAGACACTGCACACCGCCCTCCAATTCACAGTGCTTGACTTTCGCCAGCCCCACTTTGCCCAGGGCCTCGTTCTCGGCGTGCTGTTTATCGCCATTCTTGTATTCAGTTTGCGCATTACGCGGTTTTGGTGCCGCGCGATCTGCCCCCTCGGCGCTCTGCTCGGCGCGGTTTCCCGCTGGTCTGTTCTGGGCCTGCACAAGGACCCCGCCGCGTGCGACAAGTGCAACCGCTGCCTGCTCAACTGCCAGGGCGGCGACGACCCGATCGGCGGCGCCTCATGGCGCAAGTCCGAGTGCCTGATGTGCATGAACTGTGTCGGCTCCTGCCCTCATGACAGCCTTCAGTTCAAGTTTTTCCGGAATGAAAAAGAAGTCGCCTCCCCCGATCTTGGCCGCCGCCGCACGCTCACCGGTCTGGCCGCCGGCGTCGCCGTGGTTCCGCTCATGCGCGCCAACACCGGCCTCGGCAAAAGCCGCCATGAGCGCCTGCTCCGCCCCCCCGGTTCGCTCGACGAATCCGAATTCCTCTCCCGCTGCATCCGTTGCGGCGAGTGCATGAAAGTCTGCCCCAACACCGCCATTCACCCAACGCTCGACCAAGCTGGGTTGGAGGGCCTTTGGACTCCAACACTGGTTCCGCGTATCGGATATTGCGAACCAAGTTGCGTGCTCTGTTCCGAAGTCTGCCCCACGGGTGCAATCTGGCAAATAACCCCTAAAGAAAAAGGCTGGGTAGTTGGCATCGGAGCAAATGCCGGCTCTCAGCTAAGTCAGCCAATCAGGCTCGGGACCGCCTTTTATGACCGCGGCCGCTGCCTGCCCTGGGCCATGGCCACCGATTGCATTGTCTGCGAGGAATGGTGCCCCGTTTCGCCGAAAGCCATTTACGTTCAGGACGCCCAGGTTATCGACGCAGCCGGAAACATCAAGACCCTCAAGCAGCCGCACGTCGATCCAAGCCGATGCGTCGGTTGCGGTGCCTGCGAATACGCCTGTCCGCTGCAGGAGCATCCGGCTGTTTACGTCACCAGTATTGGCGAAAGCCGATCGCCCGCAAGCCAGATCCTGCTCAACCGCAAATAGAGGAGACAGCCAAGTGAATTTTCGTTCCAAAGAACTGATGATTGCGACAATTGTGGTCGGAATCGTCGCCATTGCCGTCCTTACGAGCTGCAAGATGAAAACAATTGACCCATTTCCTTCGTCCGGCGCTGTCGCCGGGTGGGAGAAAACCGGGGACACGCGCACCTACGACGCCAAGAACCTCTACCAGTACATCGACGGCGACGCGGAGCAGTACATCTCCGCTGGCGTCGTCACCACCTCCACCGCGGATTACAAATACCAGGGCACGCTGGAAGCTGTTGTAGACGTTCACACGATGAGCGCACCCGGCGGAGCCGGAAAGATCTTCGATACCAGCCGTTCCAGCGACGCCAAGATGGTTCCGCTCGGCGATGCTGGCATCGCTTTTGCACAGAGCGTCATCTTCCGCAAGGGTCCTTATCTGGTTCGCATCGTTGCCTACGAATCCACGCCCGCCACGCCCCAGGCTCTACTCGTCCTGGCGCATGGCGTAGAAGCCAAGCTCTGAATCTCCAGGCCACCGCGCCTGGCCAACCAAAAAGCGAGGACTGCCATGAAAGACCGCCGCGATTTTCTCAAGACCGCATTGACCGGAGCCGTCTTACTAGGGACACAGAGCAAGCTGAGCCTGGCCGACGTCCCCACCAAGTCCACCAATACCGGCCATCAGGATCAGTACACCCACCGCATTGAACCCGGCAAATCCAGGGTAGTCATCGCCCGCGACTCAGCTCTCCACGGATCGTCCGGGCAACTCGACGAGAAACGTGTGCTCGATCTGCTCGATCGCGCGATCGCTTCCTACACAGGCCGCGACAAGCCTACCGACGCCTGGAAGCACATTCTTCCCCAGGGCGGACCGGACAAAGTCATTGGAATCAAAACAAATGGCCTAGGCGGCAAAGGCATCTCTTCTCACGCCATGCTGGCATTCGCCATCGCCGAGCGACTGCGGTGGGCCGGCATCAAGCCCGGCAACATCGTCATCTGGGATCGCTTCGCCCGCGATCTTGAAGCCTGCGGTTTCACCATCAATACCGACCCCAGCCGTGTCCGCTGCTTCGGTTCCGATGTCTCGGGATACGAAGAGGATGGCGTAGCCTTCGGCGCCGCTATCAATGTCAAGCTCTCCAAGATTCTCACCCGCCAATGCGACATGGTCATCGGCTTGCCCATCCTCAAGGACCACAGCGGCGCCGGCGTCACCTTCGCGATGAAAAACATGTATGGCGTTGTTCAGCGCCCCAATGAGCTGCACGGCGGTGGCTGCAACCCGTTCGTCGCCGACCTCAACTGCATTCCTGCCGTTCGCGAGAAGGTCCGCTTCACCATCGGCGATGCCATGACCTCTGTCTACGACGGCGGCCCGGGCTTCCATCCCGAGCGCCTCTGGCAGCCCAACGCCCTCATCATCGGCGAAGACCGCGTAGCCCTGGACACCACAGCATGGCAGCTTCTGGAACGCAAGCGCGCCGAAGCTGGCTTGCCAACGCTCGAAGCCGCCGGCCGGCCGCCGCGCTACATCGCCACCGCCGCTGACCCAAATCACAAACTGGGCTTCAACAAACCCGAGCACATCAACCTGGTGGAGATCTAACCGGAAGGACAAACCATGGCCGAGGATAATTCGCCGAGATCTGACGAGACGCAAGGACTCACCCGGCGCGAAGCCATGCTGCAATTGCTTCGCGTCGGCGGCGTCGCGGCTGGCGCGGGAACTGCAGCCGTCTGGCTCAGCCAACACAGCTTCCGCCCCGTCCCCGCACTTGCGGAGCAGGCCCGCCGCGACCATCGCGTCTCCTCCAACACTCAGGACCCTCAACACCCGCACCTCACCGTCGTTCAAGGTGGAGAACCACGCGAACTCGTCCAGCGCGCGCTCGCTGACCTCGGCGGCATTCGGCGCTTCGTAGGCCGACAGGAAATCGTCGTCATCAAGCCCAACATCGCCTGGGACCGCACTCCCGAGCAAGCAGCCAACACCAACCCTGAAGTGGTCGCCGAAGTCGTACGCCAGTGCTGGCAAGCCGGCGCCAAGCGCGTCATCGTCACAGACGTCAGTTGCAACGAACCCCGCCGCTGCTTTCAGCGCTCCGGCATCCAGGCCGCAGCCCGCGCCGAAGGCGCTGAAGTCATCCTTCCCGATCCCGAGCTTTATCGCGAAGTCGACCTGGGCGGCGTGGTTCTCAAGAGCTGGCCGGTTTTCACGCCCTTCCTTGAGGCCGACAAGATCATCAACCTTCCCATCGCCAAGCACCACGGCCTGGTCGGCGTCACTCTAGGAATGAAGAACTGGTACGGCATCCTCGGCGGCCAGCGCAACCGTTTGCACCAGCAGATTCACCAGAGCCTTGCCGACCTCGCCAACTTCATGCTTCCCACCGTAACGCTACTCGACGGTTACCGCATCCTGCTGCGCAACGGCCCCACCGGCGGTAACCTTGAAGACGTAGCCTTAAAAAAGACCATGGTTGCCGGCACCGACCCCGTCGCGCTGGACGCCTACGTAGCCAAAGCCTGGTGGAACCTCGACCCCGAGCATCTACCCTACTTGCAAATGGCCGCAGCTCGCGGTCTGGGCACCGTCGACTACGACAAGTTACCCGTCAACTTCAGCCAGCTCGGCTAGAACCGGTCGCAAAAATCGCTTTTTGAAGGGGTACTACTCTTACAGGCTGCGGAAAAACTCATACCCGTGGATTTGCGATGGCTTTGTAACAGGGCACGACTTCAGTCGTGCCGCCAAGTTGCCGAAAATAAAGGCGGGCTTTAGCCCCTGAGGGACGCATTCCTCCGCTTCCACCCTAAATTTCCGAGTTTTTCCGCAGCCTCTCTAGTCGCGCCGAAAAGGCCGCAAAAGCAGTTTGGCTTTAGCCACTGAGCGACGTTTTTCGAGGTGCTCGAATATTTACGAGAAAGCCTACGGTCTGTCGTAAAACCGGAAGAACAACGACGGCTTAGCGCAAGGCTCAGCTTTCGCAACCAGTTCCGTCGCCTGCTTGTCGTTGATCGGTGTAAACTCCCGCGCCAGGTGGACATTCTCTTCCAACTGCGCAATCGTGTCGCAGCCAATGATCACCGTGCTCACCGGGCGCGACAGCGTGTAATACATGGCCTCGCGCATGGTCAGCGTACCTGGCGAGGTGGTTTGAATTGTCATGCCCTCCCAGCTGTGTTTTTGCTGCTCAACAGGCGGCGGCGTCCATGATGAAAGAAGACGGCTGCGGCCAGGGATCTTCATTCCAATGATGCCCATCTGCCGCTCAACTGCGAGCGGCAAAAGCTCTTCGTTAAAGCTATAGTGGTGCGGGTCGGCCGCGTTCATAGCCATCAGAATCGTGTCGAAGGGATAGCGCTTGATGCCCTCAACAAGCGCGTCGGGGCGATAGTGGCCGGTCAAGCCCAGGTGGCGCACAACCTTTTGATCCTTCATCTCCAGCAGCGCTTCCATAGCGCCGCCCTTGGCCCAGATCTCGTTTACATCGAACATGGTGCCGATGTCGTGTAACTGCCAAAGGTCAACGTGGTCGGTCTGCAACAACTGGAGCGACTTTTCGATCATGCGCATCGACCCGTCGCGGGTCCGTTCCTTCGTTTTGGTGGCGAGGAACGCTTCGTTGCGCCGTTTCGCCATGACCTTGCCGACATACTGCTCGCTCCAGCGCTCGGGGCCGCCGTAGATCGACGAGGTATCGATGTAATTCACACCCATGTCGAGCGCCCGCTCGATAATAGGCACGGCGACATCGAAGTTGTTCGCCTTCTCCAGCGAGGCCTGGCCACCCAGCGAGAAGATGCCCACCTTATAGCCGGTCTTGCCCAGGTTGCGCGTCGGCATGGCTGTCGGCGTCACCGGGTTCAACGGCAAAGGAGGCATGGTTTTGGGTGTATCTGCCCTCAATGCCGAGGGAGCCAACAATGCCGCGGTTACCGCTCCGCCAGCTTTTAGAAACTCGCGCCGCCCCTGATTCCGCGCCTGTATTTCAGCCATTGAAGCCTCCTTGAAGTCACTGCGATCTACGCAGATCATCATAGTCCAAGGCTATTACGCGTGGAAACTACTTGATGGCAAAATCGTTTGGCCGAGAGCAGGAACCGGGCGGCGGGTCGGCTTGACGGGCTGCAAAAAAACTCGAGTCGGAGAGAGGCGGGGGCTTCAACCCCTGCATAACGCCAGCAAATCAACCCCGGCTTTAGCCGCGAACGACCCTAATTCGTCAGGCACAACCGAAATCTCGATTTTTTCCGGAGCCTCTTGAGCCGCTTATCAGCCGCCTTGTTTTGAGGAGTCGGGCCAGACGGGGCTGGCTAGCTCGATCGTCATGACGGGGCCTTCAGCGTAGATCGGGCCTTGTTCTTTGACGAACACGGGAGCTTGTCCGCCAACAACCCAAATCTGGATGTTCGGCGGAGCCTTGCCAACCATGGGCGCCACCAGGCCGGCGATTCCACCAATCTGAATCTTGATCTCATAATGGATCGCCTTGTGGGTCGATCCGACCACCGAAAAGGGTTCCTCGCCCTGTGGCGAGATGATCAGTTTCACGACGCGCGGCTTGGGCGTAAGCACCAGCATGGACACCGTTGTCTCGGTTGTACCAGGCGCCATATTCTCGATGACGAGGGGAACCAATCCGTTGGCTAGATCGGAAGGCAAGTCAACGTGGTCGGAATGAACCTCATCTTTCCCATCCTTTCCTGTTGTGTGTGAGACAACCTGGCCGCTGCGGGTATCGACCATCAGGTCCATCGGATGCGGAAAGAAGGGTCCCTTCTGAATATGGTGGTCGGACACAAGCTGGAATCTGCGGCGCTGCGAAAAGACGGTCGTGTCATCGTCGATGGAGCCGTCTTTGAAGGTGAAGGTGGTCCGCGAAGTGACCTGTTCTCCATGGACGACCACCGTGCTGTCTCCCGAAGCGATAACGTGGCCATCCGCGTCGAGCAGTTCGAGATAGCCGTGGATGGTTCCCTGGATATGTCGGACCTGAGCGTTTTCAGCCCGAGCATTGAGACAGCAGGCGCCGGCCAGCAGGATGACCGGTGCGCAGTAGCGAAGGCGTGGGGTAAGGAGATTTTTCATGGCGTTTGCTTCAGGATCGTTGGATGCAAGGAAACGGGGAAGTGTCTTCCGCGTAGCTTAGTGGAAGGAGACAGGTGCGGTTCCCAGGCGCCGGGTTCTGGAGTCGTCGCGGACCACCCATGGAACCTGCAGCGGTTTGACATCTGTATATATGGGGTGCATCATTTGTATATACGCGAGGACCAAATATGCCTGTGACTCTCACTTCAATTCGTTTGGATACGAAGTTGGCCGACGAAGCTGTACGCGCGCTCGGAGTTGATTCCCGAACAGAGGCTGTTCACGTCGCGTTGCGCGAGATTGTCGGAAACAAGCGTTTCAAGGATGTGATCAAGAAGCACGAAGGCAAACTCAAGTTTGCTGGCAGCGATGAATGAGATCGTAATCTTCGATACCTCAGTGCTCATCGATAATCAGCGCACGGCGCGACACTCAAAGCGCATCGCGGAATGTTTGGGACGTATCCGGAACTGTTCGGTAGTGCTGGCGGAGCTTTGGCGCGGGGCGACGGTTGCAGCAGAGCGCCAATTTGTGAAGGCTCTTGAAGAGAGCCGGCCCGTCTTGACGCCGACAGAAAAGTGCTGGCTGGATTCCGGCCAGGTGCTCGCAAAGATCAGGAATCAAAAGGGGTTCGAGCCAAACAAACTACGTGACCTTCACTTCGATGTGCTGATTGCTCTTACGGTTCGCTCAAACGGCGCGCGCTTGATCACCTCCACTCGCGACGACTTCGAACTGATCCGCGAGTACCTGGATTTCAGATTGGAAGTTTGGTAGTGGCTTGGATGCAAGCTCCAAGCGAGGCCAGAGGTCCCCGTATTTATAGGCTATTCCCAGCTACCTGCTCCAACAAACCCCGCCCAATACCAGGGGTGCGTGCTCTTGCCTGCGGCCCGGCGATCTTTCAGCTGTTTTCGTGTGGCGTTCCATACGGCATCGGCGGTTGTCGCGCGGCGGCCAAAGCGTTCTGCGTAAAGCCCGCGCATGAACTCGCGCGTTATCTGGTCGTCGATGGGCCAGAGCGCCATGATCACGCTGTTGGCGCCAGCCACGCGGAATGCCCTTTCCAGGCCCAAAACACCTTCGCCATCCTGCAGTTCCCCGCCCCCGGTATCGCAGGCTGAAAGCACTGCCCAGTCCACGCCGCGCAGGTCCACGGAGGCAATCTGCTGTGCGGTGAGAATCGAGCTGTTCCGGCGCTTGTTGGCGCCCGCAAAAACCAGCCCGGAGTGCAGCAGAGGGTTACCATTGCCACAACTCTTGTCCAGTACGAAAGCATGCGTGGCGATATGCAGAATTCTTGACCGCGGCGCCATGTCGAGAAACCGCGCGCGCGTAGCGTCTTCACCGGTTAGCATCTGCTCCGGCTCGGCCGCATTCCAGTGCTTGAATGCCGTCGAGATTTCCTTGACCTCGTCCAGCGAGCCGGGGAGCGGGCGAAACTCCATCTGGGTAAACGCTTCGCACTTGACGGGACCGCCGCGCAACTCGCTCGCAACGGTAATCGGAGCGGCATCCGCCTGCGCCAACTCAAACGATGGGCTGCCGACGGCCAGCAATCCTGCTTTCCTGTCCACACGCAATGAGGGCAGCAGGTCCCGTTCGCTGGTGAGAATATGGACCACCGGTCCCTGCTCCACCATGTAGCCGTTCCTTGCGGGTAGCGCGCTGAAGGGGACAAGGTTCAGGGCTCCGTCCGGAACCAAAAGGACAAGCCTGGCGTTTTCCAGCTCGCTTTTGAACGGGTCCCAGATTCGCTTCCGCAGTTCGAGTCCCGCCTCGCGATATTCGCGCTCGTTGCGCGCCGATCCGAGCCCGCCGCCGTGCGCTTCAGCATCGGCGGAAGAACGCATCTTCAGAATCAGATCCCTCGTCGGCAACGCCTCACCCAAATCGTAAACGCCGATGTGGTCGGAGTCAGGATGCAGCACGAATGCCATGTAGGAGGGAGCTGGCGGTTTGTTGTAGTTCTCGGTCTTGTCCTCCCCATACTTTGCGTACGCCACGTAGGAGACAAGCACCGAACCCGACGGCATGTTTTTGCGAAGATCGCCAAGTTCGCTGCTGTCAGCTCGCTCGTCGGCACGGATGGCCGCGCTGCGTTCCGCGAGCTTGCGTTCCGTCTGCTCCATCTTCGTCGCCGCATCGGCCAGGGCCGTGGCCGCGTTAGCCGAGGGCCCGGCTCCCTGCAATGCCATCAGCGCCCTACCCTCAGTTTCCAACTCCTTTTTGAGGGCCTCCGATTCGGAGTCGAGCTTGCGATTGAGCGCGGCCTGGCGCCTCGCCATCTCTTCGGCAACCATTCCTCGCGAGCGCACTACTTCCTGATAAACCGGAGTTCCAGCAATAGCGGGATGCCTTGTAGCCAGCGATACCGCTATATTGAACGACTTCGCCCCAGTATTTGCCATGGCCAGCGCCTGCTGCTCAGGCATGAGCCGAATGGCCAGCCGGATACGCTCCCGCTGCAACCGGTGCGCGTTCAACTCGACCCCCATGGCCTCCTGGTAGCGGCCAAGATAGGTCAACGCATAGCCGTAGCCGGAATCGACAAGTGTCGTCATCGAATGCCCTGGACCGTAAATCCTTGCAAACTCGGTGCGCGCACGGGCGTAATACGCCATCGCCTCGCTTGTGTTGCCCAGGCACATCTCAACATAGCCCAGATTCGCTAACACGCCGGGTTGCTTCACGCTATTCAGACCGTTGATTTGAATATTTAAGTCCAGCCCCCTTTTCAGGTGTTCGTAGGAACGCTGGAAGTCGCCGAACACCATGTAGAAAGCCCCGGCATTGTTCTCCAGGATCGCCCAATCCGCCGTACCTGTCTCAAATTGCGCCGCCAGGGCCATTGCCTCGTCGGCTGCGGCTTTTCCGCCAGGCATGTCGTCGTTAAGGCGTCGAGCATGCATCAGCCCAATCAGGGCGGACGCCATTTCGACCGGCGCCTCTTCCTTTACCGCTCGAAGTGCCTGGACCTGTATCTCCGCATTCCGAAGTGCGCAAGCCTTGTCGCCCTCTCTTTCGCAGACGATACTCAGGGCCGCTGCGGCATCGGATAGACCCCGGTGATCCCATCCGATGCGCTGCTCGATGGCCAATGCCTCTTCCGCCAGCGGCCGCGCCAACTCCGGGCGATCCATCATCTCGAGAACGCGAGCCTTGGCCGCCACTGCAAGCGCATAGATGCGCGATTGGTTGCCTTGCGCGCCCTCTGCCACTTTGACCGCTCGTCCCGCGGTAGCAAGCGTGTCCTCATTGATGGCTGCCGACAATATCTCAACGAACACCAGGTCGATGAGCGCTGCGGCCACTTCTTGCGTATTCCCAGGGTGAGCTGCCTCAGCCGCCTGCACGCGCGCCCGCCCGTCTTCAATCGACTTGGGACGGACGGACGGAGTCCCGTCGGCCTTGAGTGCCTCAGCGTCCTTATCGACAGGCGGAGTTGCCGGCGTAGAAACCTGCTGCGCCGCACAAGTCAAGCTCAACGCAGCAACGAGCACGAGCCTCCACGGCCTTAACGGGAAACGCGACCGGGTGGCCGGCAAAACTCGATTGGAATGCACAGGCATAGTCGGATATAGCCTAAAGTAAAGTTAATTGCTGTCTATCTAATGATTAGGCTTTTTGTAGAGGGAATGGCAAGCGAAAAAGGAAGTTCCTAAATGCAAAAGCCGCTCCCAAACGGAAGCGGCCTTTGTGCGTTTGTGCGCCGAAAGCGCGTCTACTGCATGCAATCCCTAGTCGCCGGAGACGAGGTCGGTTTCTTTCTGGCTTTCGCGATTGATAGGCGAGGTGGCATTGTTCGATGCGGGACGAATCGAGTCCAGCCGAACCAGACCCTCGATCGGCTTTTCACCCAGCACATGCTCACGATAAAGCTTAGCCATCTTGGCGTTTTCTGCGTCCGCCTTCACCTTGTCCGCGGTAGTAACAGCGCGCGCCCGCAGCTTCTCTTCACGAGAGTTTTTTGCGATGCCCAGTTCGTCCAG
>JBELAI010000063.1:0-26731 GCA_049508975.1 Occallatibacter sp.
AGCTATGCCCCGATAAAACTGTGTTTTGTCTCTGAAGCCCATAGCAAAACAGAGGCTGTCATTCTGAGCGAACGGGGCCCCGAACGTTCTTCAGTTCGGGGGTGGTGAGTCGAAGAATCCGCCTTTGTTTGTCCTGCGTTTTACCAGGAATTCTTGAAACAGGACACTACGCCGCCTCGACGAGTTCGCCCATCAATACCGCGCGCAGTTGCGCTTTATGCACCTGGATTCGATCCTTGTAACTGATCAGGCCGAGATCCCGAAACCGGTTCATGAAGAAGCTCACGCGCGACCTTGTTGTCCCGATCATCTCCGCCAGGGTTTCCTGCGTCACGGGTGGGATGTAGGTGTGCTGTTCGTCCGGCTTTCCGCCATCCGCCATCAGCAGAAGTGTTCGCGCCAGGCGCTTTTCGCTGGAGTTGAAAATCTGGTCCACTAGATCGGCCTGGGTGCGCTGACTGCGGGCAAGCAAATACGAGAGAAACTGGTCGCTGAATTCAGGCTCCTGATGCAGCAGTCGCAGCATTTCGCCTCTCTTGATTTTGAATGCCGCGCTTCGATTCACCGCCGTTGCGGTTGCGATACGCAGACCCGGCGTCATCCCCAGCGACTCCTCCCCAAAGAAGTCTCCGGGAAACAAGAGGGCGACGGTTGCCTGTTTTCCTTTCTCTGAAACCACGCTCAGTTTGGCGCGTCCCTGCTGGAGGCAGAAGATGGAATCCGCTGGATCTCCCTGGCCAAAGAAGGTTTCTTCAGGCTCCAATTCAACAATCCTGCGGCCCAGTCCCACGCTCGCAAGAAAAGCGGCGGGATCCGAATGCAAATAATTCTTATCGCCAAACATCATACTTCCTCCTAAAAAGCGGTTTCTGAACAGAGTGTTCCTACCAGGGAAGCAACTATTCTTCATTTCGTTTCGAGTTGTGACGCACTGACTCAACAGCGCAATGCGCCGGGAATTCACTCATCTGGATTTTGAGAACTTAACCCGGCGGCGGACAGGACGCTTGCTCCAACACCTGTCGAAGCAAGCGCTCGCCGGGGTTATAAAGCGGTTCGTCTGCCGGTCAACAGGTTGACGATCAGAACGATCGCCGCAACAACGAGCAGAAGGTGAATCAGGCTGCCAGCGACATGCAGGCTGAAGCCCAATATCCAAAGAAGCAGGATCACAACAAAAAGCGCCCAGAGCATTGTTTCCTCCTTGTTCACACAGCAGGCGCGCTCTGTTTTGTCTTTTTGCGCGCCTGCATCAATTCACGAATGACGCTATTGACCGCTAGCCGCGGCGGCCTTCGCCTGTTCCCTTGCACTTCTTACCGCGTCCAGGAAGGACTGCGCCTGCGGAGGAGGAGGCACCTCGCCTCTTAGAAGGCGGCTCGTGGGAATCTCGGCGCCGTACATCGCCTGAGTGGAATCATCGTCGCGGCGAATTGCGGCGCCGTTCAGCGTGATTCCGGCAAAGATGCCCTTGGCGCGCGAATACGTCAGGATCTCGGTGTTGAGTTTCCAGTCCGTATCGGCAGATGCATGGCGTCCTACCGGGCCCGCCGCTGCGGAGGCGTCGCCGCCAATTTCGAACTTGCTGGCGATCAAATGCTGCAGGCCTCGGTCGCCCTGAACGATCAGCACCAGGTCGATGCCTTCCACACCGATCTGCAGGCCAAAGCTACCGCCCGTAATGGTAAAAAACGACGGTGCGCTCCATCCATTTTCTGTTCGGCAGGTCGCCACGCCCCTCCCATTTTCCGCGCCAAACACGAATCCGCCCTTAAGCAGATGAGGCACCACGGCCACGCACTTGGCGTGCTCAAGAACCTCTTCCGGTATGCCCTTGTCGGGCGCCGCCATAATTTCATGTAACACCGCGCCGGCATGTTCCAACCGGTCATCCGTCGCCTCGCGCGTCGTCGCTGCCCAGGCAAAGCTTGTCAAACTCAGCAGTGCTCCACACAGGATTGCCTTCTTCATATTCACTCCTCCGATCCCAGATCGCTCATCTCGTTTGGATGCGATTGATTTTGGAAATCTGTTACTCAATCACCCATGACTTGATGCGCCCGCCTTGGCTACTGTTGCTTTTCAGCCATATAATGCAAACGCCCCGATCACTCGTCCCACTTTCCTCGCAACTTTGCGGCCATCGCGAAGAGAATCCATTAAGCTAATGAAAACAAGATGCTTACTTTAGTGCGCGTGTCCGGGCATAGCGGTCCATCGTCGTGTAATTCTTACCCATTCTTGAAAGGATTGCGCTTTCGAAAGACCCTCAATTTCCCGGCTCGCAATCAACCCGGTAATCTATTGATTGGCTCTTTAGTAGTTGGCTTGCCATTACACGCCCTGACACCATGGACCTCTTCGAGAAAATTCGAACACTCCCGACGCAACCCGGCGTCTATCTCTACAAAAACGCCGAGGGAGAGGTCATCTACGTCGGCAAGGCGAAGAACCTCCGCTCGCGCGTGCGCTCTTATCTTTTGGAGGCGTCCCAGGCCAACGCCAAGACCGGCTCCCTGATGCGCGAGGCCGTCGATCTCGAATACATTCTCGTCGCCAACGAACACGAAGCGCTGGCCCTTGAAAACAACCTCATCAAGCAGCGCCATCCCCGCTTCAACATCCTGCTTCGCGACGACAAAACCTACCCCTACGTCAAACTGACGCTCGCCGATCGTTACCCCAAGGTCTTCGTCACGCGCCGCCTCCGCAAAGATGGCGCGGCTTATTACGGCCCGTATTTTCCGGGAAATCTCGCCTATCGAATCGTCGAGCTTATTCATCGCAGCTTTTTAATTCCCAGTTGCAAGGTCGATCTCTCCCGCTACCACCCGCGTGCCTGCCTGCAGTACTACATTCACCGCTGCCTCGGCCCCTGCGTCGAGGGATTCACAACCCCAGAGCTCTACGCAAATGCAGTTCGCGATGCACAGTTGTTTCTCGAAGGCCGTCATGCGGAACTTGAGCGCAACCTCACCAGCCGCATGGTTGCAGCGGCGGAGGCTGAGCAGTTTGAAGCCGCGGCACGACTCCGCGATCAGCTTTCCACTGTCCACCAGCTGCAGGAAAAACAGCGCATCGCCACAGCGGAGCAGGACGACGACGCGGATGTATTCGGCTATCACTTTGAAGCCGGCAGTCTGGCCGTCAATCTCTTTCACGTTCGCGCTGGAAAAATCGTCGACCGCCGTGAATTCTTCTGGGACGACCTGCCCGAATTGCTCGAACCAACAGATGACCCGGGTGCCCCATCCATTCCGCGTTCCTCAGCGGAATGGGTGGGAGAGCACGAACCCGCACCAGTGAATTCTGAACCACAGTTTCACGCCGGCGCGGTATTCAGCGCACTGCTCAAGCAGCTTTACATCGATCAGCACTACGTTCCACGCACCATCCTCGTGCCCGTCGACTTCTCCGACCGCGAATCTCTCTCCGCCCTGCTCACCGAGCGCACCGGGCATCGCATCGAACTTGCTGTGCCGCAACGCGGAGAGAAGCGTTCTCTCGTCGATCTCGCCGGGCAAAACGCGAAACAGTCGTACACCCAGCGCTTCCGCGTTCTCGAGCCCAGCCGCAAGGCTATTCAGGAATCGCTGGCCGACCTGCTGATGCTTCCCGAGCTTCCCCGCCGCATCGAGTGCTTCGACATCTCCCACATTCAGGGCGCTGAAACCGTAGCCTCTCTGGTGGTTTGGGAAGATGGCAAGATGAACAAGCAGCTTTATCGCAAATTCAAAGTGATGACCGTGCTCGGCGTCGACGACTTCGCCTCCATGCGCGAAGTGGTCCATCGCCGCTACAAGCGAATTCTCGAAGGAATGGAAAATAAGCCGGGCGAGACCGGAAAAAGCAACAAGGAGCCGCAGTCGCTTCCGTCGCTCATCCTCATCGATGGCGGACTCGGGCAATTACACGCTGCTGCTGAAGCTCTGGAATCGCTTGGCCTTACTTCGCAGCCCTTAGCCTCCATCGCCAAGCGTGAAGAAGTTATTTATCTCTACGGCAACGAGGACGAACCCATCGTGCTTGACCGCCGGTCTCCTGTCTTGCACTTGGTGCAACTCATCCGCGATGAAAGCCACCGCTTTGCCGTCGGCTATCATCGCCAGCGCAGGGCCATGCGCGACCGCGATTCCGAGCTACTGAATATTCCCGGCGTAGGCCCGCAGACAAGACAGCGCCTGCTCTCCCACTTCGGCAGCCTTCGCGATGTGCAGCAAGCTACAGCTGAGTCGCTGGCTGCTGTGGTCCCGAGGAAAACGGCTGAGACCATTTACAAGCACTTCCATCAAGAGCAAACGGCCGGCGCGGAGCCCTCATTACGCACTTGAATCATCCATCACCCGTCAAGAGATCTTTATCCCATTCTCCATCTGCACCTTGCAAGAACCTGCAAGCCGGCTCTTTCTCAAAGAAACCGCAAGCCGGGCCTGAATTCTTCCGCCATTTTGCCGATAAGTGACTCAATAAATCCGCCCTGGCCACTGCCCAATTCGGAGAGAAAGTTCCTTCATGCCAAGCTTGATCCAACCTCCCGAATCACTGCACCCCAAACCGCTGATCGTTGCCGTCGTCAGTCCCGACAGGCAACATCGCATAGCGGCCACAGACGCAGTCGCCCAATGCGGAAACGTCGAGCCTCGCGAATTCCCGGAATATCCTCCGAACCTCACCAATGTGGCGAGCCTGCTGGGGCAGGGCTTCGACGCAGTCCTCATAGACCTGGACGGGAACCAGGAATATGCCCTCGCATTAGTGGAGAAACTCTGCACCGAGGGGTCCACGATTGTGATGGTCTTCTCCGGGAAGGCTGATTCAGAGCTTATTCTGCGCAGCATGCATGCCGGCGCGCGCGAGTTCTTCACTGTACCTTTCACGCAAAGCTCAATCGCGAAGGCCTTGCAATGGGTGGTCGCCCAGCGACAGCCAATTTCCACTGCAAGAAAAGCGGATGGACGCCAACTGATCTTTTTCGGCTCCAAGGGCGGCGCCGGAGTCACCACCGTGGCCACCAATTTTGCGGTAGCAATCGCCGAGGAATCGCTCCAGAGCACCCTGTTGATCGACCTGAACCTCCACCTCGGCGACGCGGCGATGAACCTGGGAATCGATGCCCCATACTCCATCGTCGACGCGCTTCAGAACGCTACACACCTGGATGCGCATCTGCTCGCAAAGCTGGTTGTACGTCACGATTCTGGCCTGTCGGTACTGGCCGCGCCCGCGGAGCTACCCGCCAACATGGCCACTAATGTCGCTATCGGGAGCCTGCTGCAGGTTGCCCGCCGGCAATTCCACTACGTGGTCGTCGACGCCGGCAAAAAGATCGATCTGAAACAAATGCACCTCTTTGAGGAGTCCGCGACTGCCTACCTCGTAACGCAGATCGGAATCCCCGAGCTACGCAATACAAATCGCCTGATCGCGCAATTCACGGCGGACAATGGCCCGAAACTCGAAGTCGTGATCAACCGCCATCAATCCCGCTCCACGGGGCTCTCGGATGAACATCTGGCCAAGGCCCTCAACAGGACAATCCATTGGAAGATTCCCAACGACTATGCGGCTGTGCGGAAAATGCAGAGCACGGCGATTCCGATTGTTCATCAGGATTCTTCCATCGCGGGCGTCATTCGCCAGATGGCCAGGTCCGTCTGCGGCACGTCCGCTGCCAGGGAAGGCGAGAACGCTCGCGGATTTTCCGTGGCGGGCCTGCGTTTCCCCTGGAAGCCGTCGGCCAAATCGGCAATCCAGGAAAAAATCAAGACAGAACCCGATCAACCGCAGCCCTTGCCGCACTCCTTACCTGAGCCGTTCCTTCGCTGATCGTTCCTCCGCAACCGACATGAACTGAGTAGCTTATTGCTATAGATCGGTTCTTCCCTGCGACCCTGCGGAGCTGGCGTGAGAAGCGATTCCCGCAGTTCCCGAAATGCAATCAATTCCAATTAGGGACATCTACCTTACCTTGGCAGATATTTTTTTCGCGCCGCTGCATTTCCCACAACTCTGCAGGATATGGTTGCCTCTGAATCAGCCAACCCAGCGCGCCGCCAAAACAAGGAGACCCTATGACGGGAAAGATATTGATCGTCGAAGATGAACCCATCGTCGCTCTCGACTTGCAACAGGAACTCGAACAGTTTGGTTGCGAAGTGATTGCCATGGCGCAGAGTGCGGATGAAGCGTTGATAGCCGCGGAGGAATTTCAACCGGATCTGGCCTTGATGGACCTGCATATTATCGGCTCAATGGACGGCATTCAGACCGCAAGGCTTCTCCGCGACGCCTACCAGGTCCCTTCAGTCTTTCTGACCGCCTTCAGCGACGATGCCACTATTGCCCGTGCGGTACGCGAGATGCCGTATGGATACCTGACCAAACCGTTCCAGACTCGCGAGCTGAAGGCTACCCTGCAAGTGGCACTGCATAAAGCCAAGGTGGATGGCGGCCTGCGCAGGGCGCATGGCAAGATGGCCGCAACGGTAGATGGCATGCACGAGGCCTTGCTGACAGTCTCGCTTGCCGGTGACGTCCAGTTCATGAACGCATCTGCTGAACAGCTCATCGGCCACACGCGCGAACATGCCGCAGGCTGTCACCTCAGGGAAGTGCTCGATCTGAGAGATACCCGCAACCGCCCCATCCACATCCCGGGCCAACTCGGGATGTCTGGCGCCATTGAGGACTTTGGGTTGTCCCTGAACAAGCCACACTGTCTTCCCGAAATCGTCGATATGGCCATTTCGCCGATCGCCAACGCTTCAGGCGTACAAACGGGATACGTGATTACGCTGCGCAAAGCCGACCAGCGGGTACGCTCGCAGGTGATCGAAGACGCTTTCAACGGTAACGACCTCTTCGAACTGGCCCCCATGGCAATGGTGCAGTTGGATGGCGCGGGACGCATCGTGCGCGTCAATAAGGCACTCTTGCAGGAGTCCGGCGTTGCAGAGGGGAGCCTTGTTGGGCGCACATTCACCGGACTGAGCATGGATCCGGATCCGCGCATTTCCGGAAAACTGATGCACAAACTGCTGCAGGGAGGCGCCACTGTCACCGCGCCGCGGCCTCTGACCAGTGACTGACCGCAAGCCACAATCTATGCGACGGCGTCCGGGTGAATTCAATACATCGCAGCCGGGACTGTATCTTGCGGGGAACCATTGTCTTGTTCCCAACCGAAGAGTCCAAGCCCGGATCCTCAAGAGGTCGATATGCCCCTGCAACAGCTCAAAAAAACTGGCGATGCCACGCACACTGGCTGGCTCCCTGAAGACCTGCAGACCCCGAATGGGATGATGGGATTGGCCGACGCGCTCTTTGAGGGCAATCCGGACATGGTGTTGGTGGTCAGCGCGGAGGGCCGCATTGCCGGCGCCAATTCCCGCGCACTTACCGAGCTTCGATACCTTCGCCGGGACCTTGAGGGTCAGCCTCTCGATTTGCTGCTTCCCATAGCCGTTCACCATCGCCATGCCGGCCATATGGAGAACTACATGAAGCAGCCCACGTCGCGGGAAATGGGATCCTGCATGAATCTCAAAACGCGCGATTCCCGCGGCATCGAGTTTCCTGTGGACGTGATGCTATGGCCCCTTGAAGCTGGAAGCAGAAAATACGTGATCGCTGTGTGCCACCGGCTCGATGCTTCGCTGGCCCGCGCCCACACACAGATTCATGCATTGGTGGAGAATGCTCGCGAGTATGCGGTTAACCTTGTCGATGCCGCAGGCCGCATTCTTACCTGGAACGAAGGCTCGCGCCGCATCTATAACCTTACTGGTTCAGAAGCGCTGGGAAAGTATTATTCCATCCTCTTCACGACGGAGGAGGTAGCCGCGGGCGAACCGGAACGGCAAATCGAAGAAGCCTCTTCATCCCCCGCCGCACTGTTCAGTTGCGGATGGCGCACGGGCGAAGATGGCAATCCAATCTGGGCCGAAATTGAATTCAAGGCCGCCAGAGACCCCAATGGAGAATTGAGCGGTTTCTCCAGAGTTCTTCACGACCTGACCCCGTACAAACGCGCGGAAGAGGGTCTGCTTGAAGCTGTCAGGTTAAAGGCACAAATCAACGCAGACCTGGGGTTACGTGTCGCGGAGAGAACCATGCAACTTGCAACCTCGCTGGATGAACTGCGAGCCAAAAATGAAGAAGTGGAGGCACTTGTGACCGTAGTCTCCCGTGATCTTAGCGAAAAGGAAGTCTTGCTGCGCGAAGTTTACCATCGCGTAAAAAACAACATGCAGGTGGTGCAGAGCTTGCTCAAAATGGGTGCGCGAACCCTCCGATCGAGCGATGCCCGCAGTGCCATCGAGACTGCCGTGCAGCGCGTTTACGTCATGGCGATGGTCCATGAGCACCTCTACCAAATGCCCGACCTGGCCAGCCTGGCGCTCTCGGACTTTCTGCGCGATATTGTCGAGGGAGCGATCGCTTCCAACTGCGAGCGGCCCGCACAGGTTCAATTGAAACTCGACATCGATGAGATTCCGATTCCGTTGGATTTCGCCATCCCCCTGGGCCTCCTGGCCAACGAGCTGGTGTCCAACTGCATCAAGCACGGCCTTCCTCATGGGCGCGCAGGCACCATTTTCATCTCTGCCAAAATCATTCCCGGCGCTGTTCGATATGCAGTCCAGGACGATGGCCCCGGACTGCCGGAGAACTTCGACGCCACAACATGCCCATCCATGGGCGTGAAGCTCGCCGCCAGCCTGGCCCATCAGCTTGGAGGCCACCTGGAATTCAGTTCGAACCCCGGATGCAGAGTTCAGGCTGACCTGACGCGCCTTTGCCCGCAAACTGCAGTCATCGCCAGAACCCATGGACAACCGCATGTAACTCGTCCGCATCCCATGTGCCGTGCGTAACTACGGTAAGTCAGGGAGATGAGTGAAATGCGCAATATCCATCAGCGCCGTTCTTACCTCGCGGGATCGGCAACCATGCTCGCATGTGCTTTGGCGATGGCGGGCTGCCATGCCGATCGTCCCGACGAAAAATCGGCTGTAACAAGTTCGCTCAACAGTAACAACTTGAGCAGCGTTAGCGTCTCGCAAGACCGCGACAAGGGAGTGATGACACTAAGCGGGAATGTCACTTCCGACGACCAGAAGTCGCAAGCCGAAACCCTCGCCAAGCAGGCAGCTCCCGATTACACAATCGCGGATGAAATCGGCGTGCGCCCACCTGACCAGAGCCAGGCCGGCCCTGTAGCCTCCAGTCTCGACAGTGGGATCGAAGATAACTTCAAAGCATCCATCAAGGCCCACAAAGCCCTGGACGACCAGAGCATTCACGCCAAGGCAAAGAACGGAACGCTGGTTCTTACCGGATCGGTGAAGACTGAAGAGCAAAAGAAGCAGGCGGAGAGACTGGCAAAGAAGGTTCCCAATGTGCAACAGGTGGTCAATGAACTGGAAGTGGAACCGAAGAAACACTCCACCTCTAACTCATAACTCATAACTCATCGAAGTTCTCATGGGACAAAGTTCTCATGGGCCAAAACCTGAATGAATGAAGTACTTGTTAACAGGGCTATCCGGCCGGGAAATCGGCACCGGGTAGCCCTCTTTTCATATGTATATATTTATTTGTTGGGCTGTCGATGCCAGGTATTTCGAAGATATTATAGACATCGAGCGGAAGGATCGCCTTATGGATGCTGACGAACAAAGGGCTGACCCGCCCAACCCCAATGCACCGGCGGAGCTCTCTCGTTTTGCATTTCTGATCGGCCGATGGCGGTTCGACGCCAGGTTTAAGGCGGCCGGCGGAGAGTGGCAGATATTTCATGGAACATGGGTAGGTCACTACATCCTCGATGGCTATGCGATCGCTGACGAATACAGGATGTTTGGCCCGTCCGGAGAACTGATTGTGCTCGGCATGAATTTTCGGATCTACGATACTGCCAGGCAGGTTTGGAATATCAAGTGGCTCAACGCTCTGGACGGAACATGGGCGGACCTCACGTCGGAGCAGTTTGGCGGAGCCCGGTTCGACGGCCAGTCCGTCACCTATGTTTTTAAGGCGGAGCGTGGGGCGCAGTGGCCATTTACGCGCGCAACCTACACAAATATTTCCAAGTCGCATTTCACTTGGCGCGGTGAGAAGTCTGAAGACACGAAAACGTGGGCTGAATTCATGGTCGTCGAGTGCGATCGTAGCGCGGAGTAAGAGGCGAGTCGACACGCGGGACGAATTGAGTGTAGTTACTTACCTTCACTCAATTCGTCCCGGTTGCTTTTGTACTTGCGATTGGCGCTCCGCTCGCCGCCAGCGTTTTACTCTGCTTGATTGGGGCCGCACGGCAAGGCTCCGGCACGTTCGTCATCTGCTTCACAAAGACCTTGTAGCCGGGAGTGCCTGGCTTCAGCGTTTCCCAGTAACTGGCAGAGCTCAGCAGCGGCTTTCGCTTTTCGATCAGCTGGAACTTCAATATCTTCACGCCGCATGTCAGGTTTTTTTCAGGCTGCAGAATTGTCTTTGCCGGATCTTTCTCAGCTAACTCCTTGTCCTTGTCCCAATCGAAATCGCACCCGTACCGATCGGCATCCATATAAGTCAGTTGCAACAAACCTTCGCTTCGGACCGGACGTTTGCTTACTGTGTCTTTGACGGCAACCTCGGGCTCAGTGTGGCGCACGTTTGCTGTGGGAACCAGCCCCGCCTCAGCACCCGCAAGGGCCTGAAAGAAATAGGCCCAGTAGGAGCGCTTGTCCACTTCACTCATCTCTTTGAAGCGCGGACAGAACGGTCTTACATTGCGCTCCAGTTTGGACGAGAGCAACTCCGGCGGCAAGGCCTTTTCTACAATAACGTCCCACGCCGGGTCCCAGGCCGGCTCGCCGAGTTCCTCTTTCTTTTCGGCAATTGGTGTTGGCGGGGCGGTCTTTACCTCGGGCTGTGCGGAGGCTTGTTGACCGGAGGTTTGTTGCCCGGCGAGTGTGCTATCGAATCCCGCCAACACACACAGAGCCGCAAAAAGCACAATCCCCACCGTTTGCGATTTGGATCCCATCCACACCATCTGAGATGAGATGCAGGTTGATCGACAGAAGTAAACCGGGGAATTGTCGGACTCTGCAAGCCATTCAGCCCGCTGTCACAAATTCCCGATGCTTGACGGCAATCCGCTTGCCGCAACCGTGACAGGCGAAGTCCCTGGCGTTTGCAATGGTGCTCACGCCAACGCCGCACCACGGACACGGCCCTTTCAGTGCCTGTAAACCAAACATGGGACCCATCAGCGGCGCAAACACGGCCGCCAGAATCATGGGAATCCCCAGAATTGCACCCAGTCCGGTGAGGCAAAGCATGGTACCCACGATGACCAGAATGGGGACTGCCAACATACCGAAAAACAATCCGGCAAAGGCTCCCCGGGCTGGCGCCTTTTCATGCTCCGCCGGCTCGGCCTTCTGCCGAACTTCGCGGACTTGAATCGGTTCGGCGCCCTCGATTCCGCAATTAGGGCAGAATTTCCAGGATGACTCCACCTTCACCCCGCATTTTGAACAAAGACCTTCCATTGGACAGCCCTCCTTCACGGCACGATTGCATCCGCATCAGCACACGGCGGAGAGGACTCGGCAGGGTCAGAATTCCGCCCGCTAATGCGAACAGAACCCGGTCATTTCTCAGACCACTCTTCTGTCGCGCCCGGATCCGCACCCGGATCGTCTGCTACACGAGACTCTAGTCAGAAAACTAATCCGCCGTCCGTGCCGGGCGTCACCCCTGAGGCAGCCCGATCACCCGGCATTCCCTGGGAAAAACGGGCCTCATGGTCCGCCCGAGTACAATCTCCGGGTGTAACATTCTTGCTGCCAACCAGAGCGAAATAAAATTGATTCGCAAGTTGGAGCGAATGCTGGCCCAAAGGAGAACTGAATGCGCATCTTGAGAAGCTTTCGTTTTTTATTTTCGGTCCTGATCGGGCTGGCTATTGTTGGTCTGAGCAGCCGCGTGCAAGGGCAGTCCGCAACGCCCGGCGCCACGCCGCCTCCGCCTCACGCTAAGGAGATCCACCTGAAGCATGTGCTGGTGATCGGGCAGACCAAGGGATTTGAGCACGATTCGGTCTCGGCGGCGATGGCCACCATCTACGATATGGGCAAAGAGAGTGGGCTGTGGGACACTACTCTGCGCACGGATACGGAGTTGCTCACCAAAAAAGATCTGAAAAACAACGCAAAGAATCTCAATTATTTCGACGTGCTGATCTTTGCCAGCACCACTGGCGAACTGGATATGGACGCGGGACAAAAAGAGGACATGCTCTCGTTTATCAAGGAGGACGGGAAAGGCTTTGTCGGAATTCATGCCGCGCTGGACACAAATTACAACTGGCCGGAATACGGAGAGATGATAGGCGGCTGGTTCGACCAGCATCCGTGGATGACCTTCAACGCCCCCATCGTCAATGAAGACCCAAATTTCCCGGCCGTTCGCCACTTCCCCGCCGCATTTGTGAAATACGACGAAATCTACCAACCGAAAGCCTGGTCGCGCGACAAGGTGAATGTGCTGCTCAGCCTAGACCCAACAAAGCTCAATTACGACAACAATCCGCGCATCCACCGGGCCGATCACGACTTTCCTGTCGCCTGGAGCAAGCTCTATGGCAAGGGCAGAGTCTTCTATTCCACTCTCGGCCATACCGAAGATGCATGGCAGGATCCCGATGTCCGCAAGATGTACTTCGAAGCCATCAAATGGGCACTGCGACTGACAGAAGGCAGCACCGACTCTCACGCGAGACCGGTTGCGGCCACCCAAGGCCATTGAGCAAACAGCCCTTGCATTTGGGGAAACTCTGAAGGAATGAAGTCATAAGCCGCATCTCCGTGAAAGGGTGTGGCTTCGGCTCCTGGGGTAAGCCTCGCCCGGCGCTAAAAGCAGCTTTGAATCCGAGCGGGCGGCGGAGTTTCGTCTCAAATAACGAAGCCTTTCGAGCCCATCAGGGTACAATCTCAATTGACACAGAATCCAGACAAGCCAGCTACCCAGCCGAGGAGCCTACCCGTGCCGCATTCCTCTACGCTCATACCCAATCGCACGGCATTACGGCCCGCTCTGTTTCTGTCCGCCTTTTTTGTTGTACTTACGTTTCTCGTCCACTTCCTGAGTTCTCTGTGGGGCACTCATCTCGGTTATGGATTCTTCCGGGACGAGCTTTATTTTCTGGTCTGCGGGCACCATCTCGCCTGGGGTTACGTGGATCAGCCGCCGCTAGTGGCCGTGCAGGCTCGGCTAGCCGAAATGCTCTTCGGCGTCTCGCCCACCGGCATTCGCATCTTCAGTTTTCTAGCCACCGGTATCGCCGTCGGCCTCACCGGGATCCTCACCTGGCAACTGGGCGGCAACCGTAACGCACAAGCGCTGGCCATGACCGGCATTCTTGCCGCGCCCGTCATTCTCGGCACCTCAAACTACCTCTCCATGAACTCGTTCGAGCCCTGTTTCTGGATGGGCGCGCTCCTGGTTGTCTTGCGCATTGCGGAGGGCAGCGCAGGGCCACGCGCGTGGCTTCTCTTTGGACTCATTGCGGGCCTGGGAATCGAAAACAAACACGCTTATGTCTTCTTTCTCGTCGCTCTCCTGGCCGGCCTCCTGCTTAGCCCGCAGCGTCGCATCCTCTTCACCTGGGGATGCGCCAGCGGCGTTGCCGTGTTGGTGCTCATCGCCCTCCCCAACTTCATTTGGCAAGTCGCCCATCAGTTTCCTACCTACCAGTTTCTGAACACGGTGGCCCACTCCGACAAGAACATCAAGCTGCCTCCCGTGGCGTTTCTTTTCGAACAGGTGAAGGTTCTGCTTTACTCCACCGCCCCGCTCTGGATTGGTGGACTTCTCTGGCTCGGTTTTTCGCGCTATGCCCGTCCCTGGCGGTTCGTTGCCGTCGCCTACCTGGTCTTTCTGGCGATGATGATGTCCATGCACGCCAAGAATTACTATGTCGCCCCCATTTACCCTGTTCTCTTTGCAGCCGGCGCAGTTGCCTTCGCGCAACTAACACGCCGCGAATGGCCGGTCGTTACTTATGCCGTTGTCCTTGGCTGTACATTCGTGTTTGCCACCGGCCCCATCGTGCTCACGATTCTTCCTCCAGACAGGTACAACGCATACACAGCGCCCTTTGCCCCGAATGATGCCCGGCAGGAAAAATTCACCAGCCCCTTGCCGCAGATCCTCTCCGACCGATTTGGCTGGCCGCAGATGGTCGAGGGGTTTGCCGCCCGCTACAACGCCCTACCGCCTGACGTCCGCGCCCACACCGCCATCTTCTGCGGCAACTACGGTGAAGCCAGCGCCGTGAATATCCTGGGCGCGGCGTATGGTCTTCCCAAAGCCATCAGCGAGCACCAAAATTACTTTTACTGGGGATGGAACAATTACACCGGCGACTCCGTCCTTACTCTTGGGAACGACGCAAAAGACTACACCGACAGCTTCGCCGAGGTTGTCGATCTGGGCCCCTTCGACGCTCCCTGGATCATGGATCATGAACATCGCCACTATTTCTGGCTGCGCCATCGCAAGCGCTCCTTCGCCGCCGACTGGCTCGCATTGAAGTATTGGTACTGACGTTCGATTCTGTTCTGCTCATTCAACCGTGTTTGATTACGTGATGTCCCGTCTCTAAAGTCGGAAACAAGACAGAGGCTGTCATTCTGAGCGAACGGGGCCCCGAACGTTCTTCAGTTCGGGGGTGGTGAGTCGAAGAATCTGCTTCTGTCTTTCGTGAGCTTTACAGAGGACTTTACAGACAGGAGATTAGCCTGACTTGAAACACATAAGTCAGCTGTGCCCTTTGCGTGCACTTCATTTCTTGACCCGAACGATGAGCAGGAAAATTTCGGAGGAAATAATGGCATTCCGGGCAATTTCCAAATTCGCAATCCTGCTTGTCGTTTCAGGCGCATCCGTTGCGTTCATCGCGGACCTCGTCGGGCAAACGCAGGCGGGGCAAACCCCGGCACCCATCGCCCCGCCAACCGCCGCGGACCGTGCCGCCATTGCAGCCGCCTCCGCTGCCGAGCGCGATCGGGAACTCAAGCTGCTCGGCATCGCGGAAATGCAGCCCTCCGCTTCGGCCTATGACATCGGCAAGCCTGGAAACGCCAATTACGATGAGTCGAAGGCTAATCCCTATCCGAAAATCCCCGATCTGCTGACCATGAACGACGGTACTCGTGTGACAACGCCGGCACAGTGGCAGAAGCGCCGTGAAGAGATCAAGGCCCTGTTCGACGAGGATGTTTACGGCAAGTATCCCGCGCACATTCCCGCAGTCACGTGGAAAGTGGACAGCGTCGAAACCATGACAGTCCAGGGCGTGCCCGCAATCGTCAAGCATATTACCGGTCATGCGGATAATTCGGCGTGGCCGTCGATCACGGTCGATATTCATGCCGACGTGGTAACACCGGCAAGTACAAAAGGCACGAAAGTGCCGGTCGTAATCGGCGGCGGTTCGATTCGCCCGCGCCCAAATTTCCCACGGCCTACTCCAGTTCCCGGACAGGTTGTGCACATGCTCTCATCCCCGCCCGATGCGCCTGACTCCGCCAAGCTGCTGCTGGAGCACGGCTGGGGCTTCGTCGGCCGCAACTCCGGCGAGGTGCAGGCCGATAATGGCGCGGGCCTCGACAAGGGCATCGTCGGCCTCACGAACAAAGGCCAGCCGCGCACACTGGACGACTGGGGCGTTCTGCGCGCCTGGGCCTGGGGCGACAGCCGGCTGCTCGACTATCTCGAGACCGATTCCGAAGTAGATGCCAAACACGTTGGCGTCATGGGCCATTCGCGCGGCGGCAAGGCTGCGCTGGTAGCCGAGGTTGACGATCCGCGCTTCGCCATAGGATTCATCTCGTCCTCAGGCGCGGGCGGCGCGGATCTCTATCGCCGCAACTACGGCGAGACGATGGGCAACCTCGCCGCGCCAAGCGAGTTTCATTGGTTCGCCGGCAATTTCCTGAAGTATGCCGCAGTCGGTCATTCCGCCAACGAGATCCCTGTCGACAGTCATGAATTTATCGCGCTGGCAGCGCCACGGGCAGTGTTCATCGGCGGCGGCGCCCTCCTGACCGATCCGACGTATGTTCCCGGCGACGCCTGGCAGGACGCACAAGGTATGTTCATGGCCGCCGTAGCCGCCAGCCCGGTTTGGGATCTGCTCGGCGCCAAGGGAATCGGAACAACGACCTTCCCACCCATGGGCACCCTCGTCGACTCAGGCGACATCGCATTCCGCCAGCATCAGTACGGCCACACGCCCGCGCCCAACTGGCCAGCTTTCATCGAATTCGCAGACAAAGAATTCAAGAATCACTGAAGCACGCAGGCAGGCATTACTCGGGCTCGGCCAGAAAGTCTCCTAGCCGATCGAGCCTGCGATCCCACTCCGGCCGCCGCGCCTTCAGCCAATCCTCTGCTGCGCGAAGACCAGCCGCTTCAATTGCGCAACTGCGCACACGGCCCACTTTTTCCGTCTTGACCAGCCCCGCCTCTTCCAACACTTGAAGGTGCTGCACCACCGCCGCAAGCGTCATCTCGAGCGGCTCGGCGAGTTTCGAAACCGACATCGGCGTCGAAATCGGTCCCGGACTCAGCCGCTCCAGCATCGCCCGCCGCGTTGGATCACCCAGCGCCTGGAAGACGCGGTCGATATCGATCCTTTTCTTGTCCATCGTGCCGCGCCTCTCGTTTGCCTACCGCTCCAGTTCTTTGCCCAGTTTTTCCAGCAGTCCCCGCCATCCCGCTTCCCGCATCTCCGGCCCGTCGGCGCCCTCAAGGAATGCGCTCTGAAACGTGAGGATGAGGTCAGTGCCTTTTTCCGTCGGCAACAGCTCAACAGTGCCCAGAGATACCGAGAAGCACCTGTCTTCCATGGCCATGGTGGAAGTGAAGATGATGCGCCGGTTGGGAACAATATCGCGATACATGTTTTCGCTCTTGAGCGAGAGACCCGCCACCGGAGTGCCTTCTTTGAAGCGGGATGCGTAATGTTCTCTGCCTCCCACGCGAAAATCCATCTCATAGTTTTTCAGTTCATGGCTCTGCCCTTCGGCAAACCAGCGGCGCTTTTTCTCGGGGTCGGAAAAAGCGGCGAATACGCGCTCCGGCGTCACCGGATAGGAGCGCTCGAGGACGAATGTGTTGTGAACGACAGCCTGTTGTTCCATGGTGTTCATGTTCCTTCCTCCTGGGGAGATTGGTTAAGTAACAACTTAAGTATTGAATGATTCCGAGAATATTGTCAAGTGAAAACTTAAGTATTATTTCAAACCGCTAAAAACCTCCGTGCCCCGTTCTTGCGCCTTTTTCTGGCGCAAGGGCGGGAAGCCACAAGCCCCCTGGGCGCGCAAGCGCCGTCTGCCCCACCGCAGGTGGCTGCCACGCCGGAGGTGGTGTCATGCTACTCTCTCTTCACCGCATGAGCGCAACCCACTCCCCACACCCGCAAAACACACCAGCCGATCTGCCCCGCGTTCTGGGAGCGCCGCAAGCGACGGCCATCGTTGTCGGCACCATCATTGGCAGCGGCATTTTCCTTGTGCCGCGGGAGATGATGCAGGATGTAGGCTCCTCTGCCC
The DNA here is from genome assembly GCA_049508975.1 of Occallatibacter sp. Taxonomy (GTDB): domain Bacteria; phylum Acidobacteriota; class Terriglobia; order Terriglobales; family Acidobacteriaceae; genus Telmatobacter. Next base: position 17,610 of record JBELAI010000063.1, read on the forward strand.
TGGTCTATCTTGCATGGATCGTCGGTGGGCTGCTCTCGCTGTTCGGCGCCATGACCTACGCCGAACTCGGCGCGATGCTGCCTTATGCGGGCGGCGAGTACGTCTACCTGCGCGGCGTTTACGGCGACACGACTGCCTTCCTTTACATGTGGACCTGGTTTGCCGTCGCCAAACCGGCATCGATTGCCGCCGTCACGATTGGGCTGGCGCGCACACTGGGCTTCTTCCCTGCTTTCCACTGGCTGAGCGTCGCCATTCCCGGCCCCATTCCGCTGCTTTGGTCGCAGGTGTTCGCCATCGGCGTCACCTGGTTCATCACGGGATTGAACTACCTTGGCATCAAGAAGGCTGCCGACTTCCAGCTCGTGTTCACCACTCTCAAAGTAGTCCTGATCCTCATTGTTGCCGGCATGTGCTTTGCCGCAACTTCAGGCTCTCTCTCCAACTTCACCACCACGCTGCCACACGCCGTTGGAGGGATCACCGGATTCATGGCGGCGCTCATCGCCACGCTCTGGGCCTACGACGGATGGAACGACCTCACCATGGTCGCCGGCGAAGTTCGCCATCCAGAGCGATCTCTGCCCATTGCGTTGATCGGAGGCCTGTTTATTGTCGGATTTCTTTTCATGGCCACCAACGCCGCCATTCAGTACATCCTTCCCGCCGCGCAGATAGCTGCCAGCGAACGGCCAGCTGTAGGTGCGCTTACCGTAATCGCCGGACCCGCCGGTGCCGGCTTCGTTGCCGCCGCCATGGCTCTAAGCATCTTCGTGACGCTCAACGGAACCATCATGAGCGGCGCGCGCATCCCCTATGCCGCCGCACGCGACCGCCTCTTCTTCCGCCAGTTCGCCCATATTCATCCGCGCTGGCAGTCGCCTTCGACATCGCTCATTGTCCAGGCGCTCATCTCCACAGTGCTATTGCTGTTCCTCAGCCGCTTTCAGCAATTCTTCGAACTAGCTGTGTTCGCCGAGTGGCTCTTCTACATGCTTACCGCGACCACCGTCTTCGTTTATCGCCGCAGAAGGCCGGATGCGACGCGGCCCTACAAAGTCTGGGGCTACCCGATTCTGCCGGCAATCTTTGTCCTTTGCGCGACCGCTGTGCTTATCTCAAGCTATCTGGGAAACCTCAAAGGCTCGCTGCTTGGCACGGCGTTGATCCTCCTGGGACTGCCCGTGTTGTGGATCGTCCGGCAGACAAACGCCCGTATAGCGTAAGATGTTGCCAACGCTTCATCCCCGTCGCATAAGGGCAGACCAGCAAAGCTCTGCCTGATCGATCTTGCCCGCGCAGCGCTTCCCGCAGAGGAGGGGCCGGACTGGGAGAGCGATCCTTGATCCCACACCATTCCTCCGCATGCGCCAGTTCGGCTGCGCGCACCTACCGCGCAGACATCGATGGCCTGCGCGCCCTGGCCATTCTCAGCGTCGTCTTTTATCACGCAGGCCCCGCCTGGCTACCGGGCGGTTTCACTGGCGTGGACATCTTCTTCGTCATCTCCGGCTACCTGATCGGTGGTCAGATTTATATCGAACTGAGGAACGGCGCCTTCTCTTATCTGCGCTTTTACCAGCGCCGCGCCAAACGCATCCTTCCTGCGCTCTACGCCGTGCTGGTCTTCACACTGCTGGCGGCCTCCTTCCTGCTATCGCCCGAGGAATTCACGCAATTGGCAAAAGAAGCCTTCGCCGCCACGCTCTCGGCGTCCAACGTTTTCTTCTGGGGTACAGCCAACTACTTCGCCGGCAAGAGCGAGCTGAATCCCCTGCTGATGACCTGGTCGCTGGGCGTGGAAGAACAGTTCTACGTCGTAATCCCGTTGTTGATGGCCCTCATGGCAGGCCTGCGACGCAAATGGATCCTGCCCGCCACCATCGCTGTCTGTCTGCTTTCCCTGTCTATTGCCGCCAGCGAGGCGGCGCGCTTCCCGATGGTTGTCTTTTATCTGCTCCCCGCGCGCGCATGGGAGCTGGGCGCAGGCGTCGCCCTCGCGGTGGCCGAACTGAACCGGAAATCAAGTCTTTTGTCAGGAGCGTTGGAGCAGATCTCCGGCTTCGCAGGCTTGGCCCTCGTGCTTGCGCCTATGTTCCTGCTCAGCGCACACGCCGCCTTGCCTGTTCCGCCGCTCATTTCTTCCGTTGCGGGAACGGCGCTGTTGATTGCAGTTCCCCGTTGCTGGATCAATCGGCAACTGCTGTCGTTGGCGCCGATCGCTTTCATTGGCAGAATCTCGTACTCCTGGTATTTGTGGCATTGGCCTCTGTTGGCCTTCATGCACATTATCGGCGGTGCTCATCTGCCGGCCGCCGCTCTGGCGCTGGCGGTTGCCACCTCCTTTGCCGCGGCGGTTCTTTCCAGGCGTTTCATTGAACGGCCGTTCCGCGCCTCACCGCGTGCACCCGCTCCGATGCTGATGCGTTACGGACTTGCCGGCGTCGCACTTCTGCTGGTCTACGGCCTTGTCTGGCTCTCCCAGGGCGTTCCGCGGCGCTTCCCAGCCCTCGCCCACATGGAAACCGTCAGTCAGGCGCTCAAGGCCGACCCTTGTCTGGTCCGCACCCTTAACGAACCCAATCTCGGACCTCCATGCGTCGGCTCTTCACCCACCGGACAGGCCGTTGCTCTTTGGGGAGACAGCCATTCCGCTGCTCTCGCTCCCGGCCTTCGCTCCGTCGCCACCGCTCAGGGATTCGCCTTCGTCCAACTCGGCAAAGGCTCCTGCCCGCCCCTGATCGGCGCTACGCATTTCATTCCCCGCGTGCCCCTGCTCGCCGCGGGCTGTGAACTCTTCAACCGCAAGGTCCTCGCTCTGCTTGAGGCCGATCCGCACATCCGCGTTGTCATCCTTGCTGCCGCCTGGTCGGCGTCGCTCGATCGAACCTGGGAGGATGGCTGGCTTGCCTCCGATCCCGCTCGCCAACCGGAAATCCCAACTCAGGAGGCAAATTCCAGCCTCTTCGTCGACTCCTTGGCGTCTACCCTCCGCGCACTCCACGCCGCCGGCAAAATGGTCATTGTGGTCGAGGACGTGCCCAGCTTCGAGATCGATCCTTTGTGGAGGGCCAGGTCCGCGCGCATCCCCGCCCGCCGCGGACTGGTAGCATGGCTGGACATTCAGGGCGGCACCGACCCAGGATTCGCACCGCCGGACCCCAATCCCAACTACGCGCTCGCTGACTCCTTGCTGCGCCAAGCCGTTACCGGTTCTCCCGATGTGCCGCTGGTCGATCTAAACCCCGCCTTGTGCAGTGCCCCTGCTGAATGCGCCTACCGATTCGGAGAAAGCCTGTTTTATAGTGATTCCAGCCACCTAACCACCTTTGGAGCTCTCTACGCCCTCCGCAACTTCCGCCTCCCCGAATTCAAAGACGGCCCCAATCACGGAGCCAATGACCCAGTAATCTCAGAATTGCATCGCTCAAAAACTTGGAAACGACCAGTAGGTTTGTTGAATTCACCGTCCCATATTTTCTCCCGCAATGCGGGCTCCATCAGTCCGATACTGCGATAAAATAATCGGGGACCTATGAGTTTTCCGATCAAAACCTGTGTCGTCTGCGGGGAAGAGTTTGAACTCCGGCCTGACAAGCCTGGCTTTGCAAATCGCTGCCCCGAGTGCAGTGAACCTGAAGATATCTCCGTACCCGGCGCACCTTCTCTCGATGCGCTGGTCGAGACAGCGGACAGCGGTTTGAACGCTGAGAGGCGTCGCGCCATGCGCGACATGCTTTACCGCAACGAAAGCTGACCGTCAGGCCTCTCGCTCGTCCGCCCTGCTCACGCGTCCGGTTCCCGCGCCCCGGTTGGTCTACCATCGAGGAAGACCATGCCCGCCAAACCCAGGCTCGGACAGAACTTCCTGAACGACACGGACGCCATCCAACGCATCGCCTCGTCCCTTGGCGATCTGAGCGGGCGTACCGTTGTCGAAATCGGACCGGGCGGCGGCGCAATCACCGCGGCGCTCCTGGCGCGAGCCGCTCATGTCGTGGCTATCGAACTCGATCCCGGCCTCGCCGCCCATCTCCGCGCGCAGTTCCCGCCGGACCGCTTAACGGTCCACCAGCAGGACGTGCTTGGCTTCGACTTCGCTGCAGCCAGCGCACAGGCAGGCCAGCCGCTGCTGGTGTTTGGGAATCTGCCCTACTACATCACTTCGCAAATCGTGCTGAAGCTCGCAGCCAGTTCCGCTGTGCTCGATCGGGCCGTATTGATGGTGCAGCGTGAAGTCGCCGAGCGCATCACGGCCGATCCCGGCTCGCGCGACTATGGACTCCTTTCCGTGACGGCCCAGTTGTACGGTCCCGCCACCAATCTGTTCACGCTTCCTCCAAGTGCATTCTCGCCGCCGCCTGACGTACATTCCACCGTTTTCCGTTGGCGCTTCGCTCCGCGATTTACTGAACTCGGTGTGGAAGAGATCGGCTTTCTTCCCTTCGTCCGCAAGATCTTCGCGCAAAAACGCAAGACGCTCGCCAACAATCTCCGCGCCGCAGGCTTCAATCCTGAAGTAATTGTTTCCGCACTTGGAAGCGCAGCCATTGATGCACACGCGCGCGCTGAAGCTCTTTCCATTGATACACTCGCCGCTCTTTGGAACGCCCTGCAAACGACCCATTCTTCTGCATAAGGGACAAGTTATAACTCAACCTAAAGTTGCAGCTCTAAGAAAACCTTCGCAACACTAATGCCGGCACTGTGTCTCCATGGATGTGAGTGCGGATCGGAACAAGCAACAAAATCAAGCCGCCGCCTCTCAAGGAGATACACCCATGAAAGTTTCTCTGTTTGGCGTCGGACTTCTCGCACTTAGCTCAACCTTTGGCCTTGCTCAAGCAGCACCAGCTCCCGTGCAACGCCATGCCGTCACCATCAACCAGCGGCGCGACAATCAACAGCAGCGCATTGCGCAGGGCATCCATAGTGGACGCCTCAACGCGCGCCAGGGCGCTCGCCTGGAACGCCGCGAAGCCGCCATCGGCCACCGGGAACGTATGATGCGCGTCGCGGGCCATGGCCGCCTCAGCCGTAGAGATCGTTTCCGTCTCAACCACCGCCTCAATCGGACGTCGCGCGCTATATATCGCGCAAAACATCGCCGGTAAGAGAAGACAAAACCACTGCGAACCATGACGCCAAAGGCCGCCTCGCTGAACTCGGGCGGCCTTTGCTATGCGCCCGTTTTCGGTAGTTATATTGTTTTTCCTTGATAAGTGCTTGCTAGGTATGATATAATATATATCGGGAGATAGTAACTCACCTTCGCTGAAGTTCACATACTGGGCGTCCTCCGACTAACTACTTGACATCGTCTAACTCGACCCGCGGTCGCGGTTGGCACAGCGCAATTCTGCGCGGAAAGGAATACTCATGGCACTTATCGCACCAAGCCCGGTAAAACTCTATCTATTGAGGCTCTCGATCACGTCCCTGCCGATTGGTGAAGGCCGTTTCCTGGATATGGTTCTCGGCTGCTACCTTATTGAAACCTCGGACGGCCGTCGCATCCTCATCGATACCGGAATGACTCCAGGTGTGAAGCCCGAACGCCCTTTTATCACGGAGGCCGAGACCAACGTCGTAGAGAGGCTCGCTACCCTTGGCTTGCGCCCAAATGACATTGACACGGTTATCTGTACACATTTCGACGTCGACCATGCCGGATATCACGACGCCTTTTCAAACGCCGAGTTCCTTGTCCAACGCGCTCACTACCAACTTGCCCGCAGCGGACACGTGCGCTTTGCTGCCGCACGTGCTCGCTGGGATCACCCATCGCTGCGATATCGGCTTATTGACGGCGACATTGAGATTCTGCCCGGGCTCACGCTGATTGAAACAAGCGGACATGTCACCGGCCATCAGTCGGTACTTGTCCGATTGCCGCGGACCGGCCCGGTGCTGTTGGCCATTGACGCCGTAATGATGCAACGCCTTTTTACTCCCGAACGCAAGGCATGGCCACAGGATGAGAACGAAGAGCAACTCCGCGCCAGCACCAGAAAGCTCCTTGAAATCGCCGAGCGCGAGAGAGTTTCGCTCGTGGTGTTTGGCCATGACGGAGAGCAATGGCGAACACTCAGACAATCGCCGGAGTTCTACGATTGAAACGAGTCATTTCGACACTCTCACGAACCAAGCCTTGCAACCCAACGGCAAAAAGCCGCGGGCTGGAAACTCCTTCGAGGAATCTCCAACCCGCGGCCATCGCTCAATCGAATTTTCGAATCAGCTACAATTCGAATTCCGCAGCCTTAGTGGTGCGATCCACCGCCACCGCCACCACCGCCTGCGTGTGCAGCACCGCCACCGCCACTAAAGCCGCCGCCACCACTTGAAGCATGACTCGCGGCGGGTACACTGCTGCTTGATGCGTGGCTTGCCGAGTAACCGCCCGCCGAGGAAGCGCGTGCGCCACCAGAAGCATTCTTTGCTCCAGTTGCCGCCGCATTCCCGGTCCGTGCTGTCCCAAACGTCGGTCCCGCCGTACGCATATTCCCAGTCGCCGGTACCCCACCAGCATTTGTGATCACTGTTCCGTTTGCCAGCACGGTGCGGTTCACAAACCCAGACGCCGAGTGATCGTAAACCGGGCGCGGACCCAGCGGGTGCATCGGCTGCACCGTGTATCCAGCGATGTTAACCACTGAAGTCTTGTCCCGCGACGGCAACGCACCAACACCAATTGGCGCAGCAGTGTGCCGGTTCACAGCAATCAGGCCAAAACCGGCGCCTCCAAGTGGATGTCTCGGCGGACGGGGACGCAGCGGCGGCCGATACCCGCCATACCCTGCGCCGATGTTCGGACCATAGTAGCCACCGCCAAACCACCAGGGATTGCAACCACCCATTCCCGGCGCCCAACCCCAGCCAAACGAGTCATACCAGTTCCACATGCCGCACTGATAGGGCAAATACCCCCAGGAATTTCCTGATATCCAGGAATACCCAAACCCTGGCGAATACCCCCAATTCCCGTTCCCGTAAGGATCCCATCCAGCGTTCGAAGCTTCATAGGGCGACCATATATTGCCCTGCCCCGGCACGTTGTACCAGTTGCCGTTCGCATCCAGATCGTTCCACGCCGGGTTGCTGCCCTGGGCATAGTTTTTGGTAGCGCCGGTTGCAGTCGCGGCTTCAGACGTCAACACCTGATCGCGGTCTGAGTTCCACGAGTCCCAGGAGTCCGGTTCGATGGTCTCATTCAGCGTGTAGCGGCTTACGTCATTCGCGCTCAGCGCCACGCTCTCGCCGCCATGCATATCCACAGCCACAGCGCTGCCGCGTTCCAGGTGGGCGTTCCCCGAGAAAACAGCCAGTTCGCCCGGCGGAGTATCGAGGTTGATGCGCATCACGGTGAACCCGCTCGCCGTCGCCACGCTGTCGCCAAAATTTACCTTGATGGTGCCTGACAGGGTCCCGCCTTGCAACTCAAAATAGCCCAATCCGCCTTCCAGCGTAATCTGCGCCTCGCCGTTCGAGCCCGCCCCGCGAAGCACCGACAGCGTGACCGAGCTGTTCGGTGAGAGCCGCGCCACGCTGCCGTCTTCAAATTGAATCTCCGCGCGCCCATCATCCCCTGTGGCAACATGCGTGCCCTCAAACAGAGGAGTATTGGCGACCGCCGCATCGGCTATTGTCTGGCTATCCTTCGAGAGCTGCACCTGGCCGTCCACGCTGCTCAGGCGCACGGCCCGCGCCGCCTGGCGCGCACCCGCGTCAGCGTCATCCGCGCGCAAAGCCGGAGCAAGTGCCTGCGATCCAATCACCAGGACCGCCATTCCAAGCATCCACGCGCCCAATCGCCGTCCCGCCATCCCATCGCGATTCGCTTCAACCCGCTCCATTCCGCTCATGGAATCCTACCTTCCCAATCGAGCACGATCCCGGCTCCGGAATCCCGGTCCCAAATCGTAGCCTCGATTCGCCCCACCTGCCTGCCCACATGCATTTGACAGTTCCCTGATCCCTAAAGTTACTCCAATTTTTTGTTCCCCGCCTGTTTACGCCGACCTGTTCATCCGTCCGCTCGAGCCAGCAGTTGCCTGGCCCGCTTCCTCACCCGGTCCATCACTTCCGGATCGTCCGCCAAACGTTGCAGAATCCCCTGGATAGCCCCAATCTGCTGCACCCGCCCATCTCCGGTTGCCTCCACCAGGAACTCCATCTCCTTGTCGAGTCCCAACCGGTCGTGCTGCAACAGCGTTTCCAGCCGCGCGCCCTCCACAATGGCGCTCGCCACGGCCACCAGCGACTCGCCCAGTTCCTGAATCTGTTTGTCCTTCGAGTAATTGAATGTGCAACTTCCCGCGCCATCCGGCCCGCTGTAGGTGAGTTTCTTCCACCCCTGAAAGGCCACCTTCATGTGGCTCTCGCATTCCGAGCGCAAATTGCTGTGCAGGTGGACAACCTCAAAGACGTGCCCGGCAAATTGCGCGCTCACCTTGATGTCGCGGTCGACATTGGCCGCCTCAAACCCTTGCGATGGATCAGCCGGAGCATTGCCCCGCTCGGAGCGGAAATGCCCGCTGCCATCCGGAGAAAGCGTCAAAACCCAGTGCGCAGGAGCCAAACCAGGATTTGAAAAGTCCAGTTCCACCATGGGCCCTGCATTACCCAGAGCCGGCAGCGCCAGGGCCAGCAGAGCGGCGCTTATCCACCCGGGCCTCGTTGCGGACCTCATCGGCCCGCTCCCTGCGCCGAGGGCTGACTCTGCGCGGCCAGGGTCTGCGCCGTATGGATATGGCAAATCGCAATCGCCAGCGCGTCGGCCGCATCGGCCGGCTCCGGCACTTCGCTCAGTTCCAATAGCCGCGCCACCATGAACTGTACCTGCTCTTTCTTCGCCAAACCGTACCCCACCACGCTCGACTTTATCTTGAGCGGTGCATATTCGGCTACTGGAAGTTTTTGGGTCGCGGCCGCCAGCAGGGCCACGCCGCGCACCTGTCCCAGCTTCAAAGCGCTTTTCGCGTTCACGGAGTAAAAAACCCCCTCGATCGCGACTGTATCCGGCGTCCACCGCTCCAACTCGGTGCTCAGTTCCGTGTAAACCTGCAGCAGCCGCTCAGCCGTAGTAAGCGCCTTCTTCAGCCGGATCGCCCCCATAGCCT
>JBELAI010000064.1:0-26533 GCA_049508975.1 Occallatibacter sp.
TCCTGGGAAGCGCACTGAAAAAGCATCTTGCGCAACTCAAGGCGATGCCGCTGGATGACCTGGTAGCTGCGCGGCAAACAAAATTCCGCAACATTGCGCAGTTCTATACGGAAGGTTAATGGCGCATCTTCTGAACAGCCTGGTGAGTGAATCCGCACCATCGCTCTGTTGTGTCAGGGCACGACTTCAGTCGTGCCGTCGTAGTTGTATCAAGATAACTGGGCTTCAGCCCCTGAGGTATGTCTGATCATGAGTACCTCCGAAACCGGCGGCGGCCGCATTCGCGCCTACTTTCAGTTCATCGCGGCAGTTTGCTATTTTTTCCTGGCGAGGTCGCTGGCGCGGCACGGTGCGCTCGGGCTCGTCCGCCAGGAATGGGCGCCGCTGCTCGAGCAGGCCATGCTGGTGTTCCTGCTGCTGCTCGGCTATGCCGGGTTTGGGTCCTGGATGGAACGCCAGACCAGCCCGGTCAGCGCGCAAGGGCTACCTCGTCGGGCAGGGGCGCTGGGCGAGGCCGGCCTGGGCCTGAGCGTCGGCTGGTCGATTGCCGTGATTTGCGTCATGCCGCTGGTGGTGGTCGGTGGCATCGAGATAGTCCTGGTCCTACAACCCTCAGCCTGGGGCTGGCTATTGGCCGATGTAGCCTTTTATGCCTTGGCAGCTTTGGCAGAGGAGATTGCCTTCCGCGGTTACGGATTTCAGCGGTTCGCTCATTCCGTGGGCCCGATCGGCGCTTCGCTGGGTTTTGCGGCGTTCTATGCGATCGTCCAGGCGCTCCTGCAGGGAGCAAACCACGCCAGCATCGCCGTCTCCGTCGTATTCACTCTGTTGCTCTCCATGGCCTATCTGCGCACGCGGGCACTGTGGCTGAGTTGGGGAATCAACTTCGGTTGGAAAGCCAGCCGGGCCCTTGTCTTCGGCCTCGCCGTGAGCGGCAACAACAGCCACTCGCCGGTGGTGCAGGGCGATCCCATGGGACCGTTCTGGCTAACTGGCGGCGGCTTTGGGCTGGATGGTACCTGGATCGCATTCTTTGTACTTCTGGCCGCTATGCCGGTCGTCTATCGCCTGACCCGCGATCTGGATTACCGTTATAACGCGCCGGTCATCATCCCCGGTGGCATTCCGGTGGACCTGGATGCTGCGGCACGCGCTCAGCACGAGGCTGCAACCAGAGAAGCGGCCCCTGCGGCGCCTGCATTGGTACAGATTCTGCCGGTCTCCACTCCGCCCCGCCCAGTCCCATCAGATCCTGTTTCTCCCCCCGATTCCAATTAAGAAATGTTTTCCACCGGCAGCGGCAACCTTGCGTTCAGCTAGCTCGTCTCCAAATCGTCGACAAGCGTATTATGGATCGGCACGAAAACTACCTCGCGGAGTAATCGTTTTCCCGTTCGCGCTTGTTGATGAATGAAGAGAGGCAGGAAAAAGTGATGACGCAGTCGAATTGCCGGAACCGCGCCGCGTGCGCGTTCTTTTTAGCCACGTTTGCCATTGCAGTACCCATCGCCGTAGCTCAATTTCCCCGCGGACAGCAGCCCCCCAAGCACTACGACTGGTCTGACACAACTTTGTCGCCCGATGCGCGCGCCGACATGGTGATCAAGGAGATGACGCTCGACGAGAAAATCTCCATTCTGCATGGGAACGGGTTTTCATTCGGGCAAACCGGGGCTAGTGAGTCCAATGGCGGTGCCGGTTACTCAGTCGGAATTCCGCGCCTGGGCATCCCCGCCATTCAGATGGCCGACTCAGCGTATGGCGTAACCCGCGGCGCAGCCTCCGGACGCTACTCCACCGCACTTCCCAACAACCTGGCCGCGGCTTCTTCCTGGGACCCGCAAGCGGCGTTTGAATACGGCGCGCTGATCGGCAGGGAATTGCGCCAAGAGGGCTACAGCATGTCGCTTGGCGGCGGCGTCAACCTGCCTCGCGAACCCCGCAACGGACGCACCTTTGAATACCAGGGTGAAGACCCTCTGCTGGCAGGAACGCTGGTCGGGAACTTCGTGAAGGGCGTGCAGTCGGAACACATCATCGGCGACCTGAAGCACTACGCCATCAACGACCAGGAAAGCGGCCGCAACGCCGTCAATGCCAACATCGACAAGCGGTCCATGAGGGAAACGGACCTCCGTGCATTCGAAATAGCGCTCAAGATTTCCGATGCGGGCGCCTTCATGTGCTCCTACAACCGCGTGAACGGTGACTTTGCCTGCGAAAACACATACCTTCTCACGGATGTCTTGCGCAAGGACTTCCATTTCCCTGGCTTTGTGGTTTCCGATTGGGGCGGCACGCATTCCACCGCCAAAGCCTCGCATGCAGGCCTCGATCAGGAGCAGCCCGGCAAAGGCTTCTTTGGCGACGAGCTGAAAAAAGCGGTCGACAGCGGAGAAGTCTCCCAGGACGAAATCAACGACCACGTTCATCGCATCCTGCGCACCATCTTCGCTACAGGCCTGTTCGACAACCCGGTCGTGAAGAAGGTTCCCGATGTTGAGGGCGGCTACGAAGTCGCGCAGAAACTCGCCGAGAAGAGCATCGTCCTGCTCAAGAACGAGCACAATATTCTGCCTCTTGAAGGTGCGGGCCTGCGCTCAGTCGTGTTGATTGGCGGCCACGCCGATGTCGGCGTTATTACCGGTGGTGGATCAGCGCAGGTCGACCCCCCCGGCGGTTCAGCCGTTCCTCCCCCTACGCCTGCTCCGGGTCAAATGGCGTTCATGCGACAGGCCTGGATGCCCAGTTCGCCGTTGCGTTCGTTGACCGCCAAGCTCCCGTCGGCAACCGTTTCCTACAACTCTGGAGACGACCTCACTGCCGCCGCCGATGCCGCTAAGAAAGCCAATGTCGCTGTCGTCTTCGCCTACCAGTGGGAGTCCGAAGGCATGGACCTGAAGACGCTCGCCCTCAGCGATGAACAGAATAAGCTGATCGATACCGTGGCCGCAGCGAATCCCAAAACCATTGTGGTTCTAGAGACCGGCAGCCCTGTGACCATGCCGTGGATTGACAAGGTAGCCGGCGTGGTTGAGGCTTGGTATCCCGGCATTCGCGGCGCGGAGGCCCTGGCCGATCTGCTCACAGGCAAGGTGAACCCAACCGGCAAGCTGGCCATCACGTTCCCGAAGAGCGATGCCGACCTGCCGCATCCCACGCTGGTATTGCCGCCCACATCGCAACCCGGCCGTCCCGCTCCAGGCGCCGACATCTCCAGCTTCATGGCCATGATAGCCAAAGGCCTGCCGCCATTCGAAACCTACTACGACGAGAAGCTGAAAGTCGGTTACAAGTGGTATGACGCGGAGAAGAAACCGGTCCTGTTTCCATTCGGCTTCGGCCTCTCCTACACCACCTACGCTTATTCCGGATTGACCGTGAAAGGCGGAGAATCGACTGAAGTCTCCTTCACCGTCCGCAACACCGGCAAGCGCGCGGGTACTGAAATCGCGCAGGTCTACGCCTCACTGCCCGACGCCGCCGGCGAACCGCCGAAGCGGCTCATAGGCTGGACCCGCGTAGAACTTGCACCGGGCGAATCGAAGAAAGTCTCGGTCGCGGTCGATCAGGATCACCTCACCATCTACGACGAGTCTTCTGATAGCTGGAAACTCATCCCTGGCGGTTACAACGTGATGGTCGGCGGTTCATCGCAAGACCTCCCGCTCCACCAGCAGATCACGCTGCCTTAGCCCAATTTGGCTGCATCGCAGCGCGGCCGCAACGTCGGGAACGGTGCTCTCGGTGAGTGAAGCTGGCTGAGCCAGGCGCAGAAGGCGCTAACTCTCCAACTGCTCACCGAGGTCATTGTGTTGAGACGCTTTTCGGTTGTGTCAGAACCTGCCAAAGAACTTTCTGAATTTGAGGGTACGGGATTCATCCCGTACGTTAATTGCGAGTTCAGGCAACGGCTTTAGCCGCAGAGGGAACAAAACCTCTTGACCCCCTCAGGGCTAAAGCCTACTTTGCCTTGTAGGTGTAGTCGTTGTAATACGTGACCCCTCCAATAATTGAATAGAGCCGCGCATAAATCGTTTCTCCATTGGTCGGAAGCCCGTTCACAGTCTTAATAGTGCTGGTTGTATGACCCGATGAATAGAGGTCATAGCCCCCAGGTGAGACGGCGCTCAGGTGCAGATCGTACGCCGAGACACCACCTCCGGCCGTCCACTCAAAAAATACAGAGGTGCTCGTAAACGTTGAACTCGGAGCCGGATATTTGAGCGTGGCTAGCGATGCCGCTGTGTAGGTGTAGTCGTTGTAGTACGTGACCCCGTTGACGATGGAATACAGGCGTGCATAGATCGTTTTTCCGTTTACAGGGATATCCTTCACGGTCGCTGAAGTGGTGGTTACATGACCCGATACATAGAGGTCGTAGCCCCCGGGCGAGACGGCGCTCAAATGAAGATCGTACGCTGAAACCCCGGTCACGGCAGACCACGTGAACTTTATGCTGGCGCCTGTCAGCGTTGAACCCGGAGCTGGGGAGGTGAGCTTGCTGGTCGGTACTGTCTCCGCGGTGTAGGTGTAGTCGTTGTATTGCGTGGCTCCATTGATAATTGAATAAAGCCGCGCGTAGATCGTCTGTCCGTTGAACGGAAGCCCGCTCACGGTCGTGGAAAGGCTTGTTATATGGCCCGATAGATAGAGGTCATATCCCCCAGGCGCGACCGCGCTCAGATGGAGATCGTACGCCGAGACACCTGTCCCGGCTGTCCATGTGAACTTTACAGTGTTGGAAGTCAGCGTGCTGGTCGGCGTGGGTGACGTCAGCACGGCGGCTGGGCTTGGCGATCCGGCAAGTGCGTCGATCAGGGCCCTTCCGTTGGGACTGCCCCAGCCGGTCGACAGGTCGTAGCCGACGGTTGTCCCGAGGGTATTACCTCCGCTGGCGATGTCGTGAAAATCGGTGTCATAGTCCGCGCCCAAACCAATCGTATAAAGGGCCGGATTGATGAAACCGAGTACGGGGTTGCCGTTAAGGACTGCCTGTTCATTTACCAGAGCCATGTAGCCAGCCCACATGGGCGTTGCAAAGGTGGTGCCGCCATAAACGTTCGCGGTGCAAGCCGTTTGGTCGGCGCAGACGTAGAAGCTAAAATCTGCATTCGCCGAAACGTCTGGACCATTGCGGTAGGTTTGGGAACATGCGGCGCAGCCGGCCGCCGTGGTCACCTGCCACGATGGAATCGAAAAGTCGTCCGGCGAAATTCCGCCGCCGGAGTCAGCCCAACCTGTTTCCGAGGCCCAGGCGCCGCCAGCGCCGGTTGTCGTCAAGACCGTCCCGCCCACCGCCGTAACATACACACTGTCCGCGGGCCAAACAAATTCCGCGTATTTCCAATTGCCGTCGTCTCCGGTATCGACAAACAAGTTCTGGCCTTGCGCGGCGAACTCTTTAAAGTAGACGTCGTCGGTTGTGGAGTCCGCGGGGGTCCACTCCCACCCGCAGCTCAATTGAGCGTTCAGCGGGCTGGCCGTGGCCATGGCGTTGAAAATGCCGGCGTCGTCGAGTGTTTGCCCCGATAAAGCGCCCGTTCCGATGTACACGACAAGGCTGGATAGGCCAGGGGCCATGCCTAGCGCCTGGGTCATGTCGATGATTTGTTCTGTATCGTCGCAGGTTGTTTCGTCGCAACTTGTGCTCTGGGTGTCGACGGACTTGAGCGTGATGGGTACGTTATTGGTCTGGCCTACGTTCTTATAGTAGGTCGTCAGGTCACTCAGATCGACACCGGCGAACTCGAACAGCCCAAGCGATTGTCCGGCGCCGGTAAGAGTCGCTGAGCCATTTCCGTTTACGTAGTATGCCGCCCTCATGTCGCTGCCGAGGTACGAGGCGGAAGGGCCGGTGCCGGTCGTGGCTTCGGGCTCCACCTTCAGAACACTCGCATCGCTACGCAGGAGAGCGGGCAACGCCGTGCTCGCATCGCGACGCACGAGAGCGGGTTTTGGGGTCGAATAGTTGTCGAGGCCTGCGATGCGCCATAACTGGACCGCCAAGTCCGGTGTGGGCTCCCGGTCTGGCGCAAAGAAGGTGCGGTTCTCGGTGGGATGCTGGTAGAGGCTCATGGTGAGATGGAAGGCTGCCTCAATGTTCGCCACCGGGCCGCTCACATCCAAGTTCATGCGATTACGGGAGGTCCCAACCACGGTCAAACCATTCGCTTCCGCAAAGTGAATCACCGCGGCATAATCCTCCTGGCTGGGGCCAAACCTTGCGGTGAACTCTTCCACCGTGAGGAACTTGCGAAATGACGCGCTGGAAGGATCGTAGAGTTCCTTCAGGAAGGCATCTAACTCTGCCTGGTTGCGGTGCGGCAGAACAAGAACGAGGCGCATGGACTGCGTTGCGGGCAGACGCCCGACCAGAGGTGCCTGCCCATTGAGCGTCACCTCACGCACATGGCGCGTCAGCAAGGACTGCTGCTGGGCTTGGGAAACGACGACCACGCCCGACAGGATCGCAACTATCGTGAGCAAACTTACACTTAGCCTTCGAATCACGGGGTCCTCCTTAAGGACTAACGAAACTTCCTTGCTGAAACCGTCAAATCTCCATCGGTAGTTAGATCGAGCTTTTTTAGCTCACGCAAACTGAAGCCGGATGAACTTCGAACTCGCCCCACCAGGGCCCGCAAATATCTTCCGGCTCTCATGGAAAACCTCCTGAACAGATAGCGTCATCCAACACAGAAATGCCTCAGTTTTGGCAATTATGAAGGAAGCAGTTGTTGAAAAAGGGATTAGGCTGAAAAGCAAGGGGGTGAATAAGTGCCCTGAGGGGGAGGTTCGGTCGATCGGGCTGAAAAACGAAGGGGACTTGCGTGAGAGTAAGGTTCTCTCCATCCTACCGTCAACATGTTTCTTGAAGGTCTTTGTGGAGGCTCGTCATGTGCCCAAAGATGCGCGCTTTGGCGCCCGTTTTGCCCGCCCTTCATAGCTGGGAGCGAGTACGGATTGTATCAACCGGCTACTGGAAGTTACTCAGAAAGTTTTCGCTCTTGTCCAGGTTTCGGCATCTTAGCAGGAAAGGCCGGCCCAGTCCGATTTGCCTTTTGTCCCCAATCCGGGCTATCGTTTGGCCAATGCAGTTTGCATGGGAGGCTCCCATGATTCCATTTTTCCGGTTTCAGGAGAAATCGCCGGCCAGCCGCAAAATCGCGAATGCCCCCCGCGTCAATCACTTCGAATGCGCGGTTACGGCGTGCGCCATCGCGGCGGTGTCGCTAGCGTACACGGCCTCGGCCCAGATCACGGTCAATACAAAGACAGGCACGGTTACCAACGACTCCACCGGGAAAATAGCTTCAACGGTGGACCGGCGCTATCAGCAGATCACGCCAACAAAGGTGCCCCTGACCAAGACTGAATTGGACCCCAAGACTCGTCTGGAACTGATGCGCGTGATGCAGGCGGAGCAGGGATTCGCCATGCGCCCCTTTCCGCGCGGGCACAAGGGCCTGACGCTGGCCGCAAACGGAAACCTCGAGCCGGCGGGGGATTCTTACGTATCCATGGTTACGACGGAGGGATTGTGTGCCAAACCCGGCGACCGCGTGGTGCTGACCGACGTCAAGATCGACCGCACCAAGATTATCTTCGATCTGAACGGCGGGCCCGACCCGAAGCACCGTTTTCTCCGCCATGTCCAGATCGGCATGGGACCCGATACCAATCCCGTGATAGCGCAGGGCAATGACGCCGAACCTGTTGGGGCGAGGCTTACCCTTGCTTTCCATGAACATGTCCCGGAACTCACGGGTGCCGATGTGAAGGCGCTTTTGGCGCCGCTGATCTCGTTCGATGTGAAGACTCCCATTCAAGCATTCACTGACACATTGCCGGCCAAGTTGAAGGATGCGATTCTGAACCATCAAGTGCTGGTTGGCATGAGCACGGATATGGTGCTCTTTGCCGTGGGACAGCCGGATAACAAGTCGCGCGAGATGGAAGGGCAAATGCCGTTTGAGGAGTGGATCTACGGCAAGCCGCCCAAGGATGTGCAGTTTGTGCGCATCAACGGTAACCGCGTCATTCGTCTGGAAGTCGCCAAGGTGGGTGAGCCCCCCTTGATCTTTACCAGGGACGAGGTTGAGGGGCTGATGCGTACTGACGGCACACCGCTCGAAGCGGAGAGAACGCAGCGTGTTGCCAAAGTGGGCGATGTCCAGCGCGACCCGGATACCCAGGCTCCGGCGGCTCCGCCGAGCTTGCGCAATCCAGGTGAAAAACTGCCCAGCGACACCCCGTCGATGGACCACCAGGTAGTGATGAGGCCGGTGCAGCCCCCCAAGTCGAAGCCGGAATTAGAGCCTGGTGCGAATCCGGACGGAGTGCCGGACACAACGCCATCGGCCAATACGCAGCCAGCACCAGCAGATGGGTCGCAACCCGCGGTGCCACCGGCCACGCCGCCGCCAGCGGCCAAACCAGAGATGCTGGTGGCTGCCACGGCAGCCAAATAGCCTGACGGAGGCGATGCAGGCAGGCTTCATGTAAACTGGTGAGAGCGAGTCAAGCTCCCTCTCAAGCACTCCCTCGAGACCAATTCTCACGCCCTTCAATCTCATCGGGCAAGGGGTAGCCCGGAAGGCGAGCGTCAGGCCGCGCCGTTGAAGCCGCGCGTTTTTGCGCGTGTGTGCAGAGACAACCTCAAAAGGAGAAACACCCCACCGATGGCCAAGATTGCAAAAACAGGTGACCGCAAGAAAGTGATGGACACGACGAAGTCGACCGACTGTCCCAAGTGCAGCAAGCCGACGCGCATCGTCAAGCGCGTAAAGGACCGCGAGCGCGGCATCCCCGGCGGCGTCTACATCTCGTGCTCCGTGTGCGATTTCTACGAGAAGCTTTAAGCGCTGCTTCAAACTGAAGCAACAGAAAAGGCCTGGCATTGCGCCGGGCCTTTTCTGTTGCTTCGAACTTAGAGCGCCGCGTCCATTTCCTTGAGAATCGCCTCAGCCGCCTCGGCCGGGTCTGGTGCCTGTGTAATGGGTCGCCCCACAACCAGGTAGCTTGCTCCCGCACGCAGAGCCTCAGCCGGTGTGGCGATGCGCTTCTGATCGCCGATTCCCGCGCCTGCCGGCCGGATGCCTGGAATGACCAGAACGCCCTCGGGCCCGGCAAGGGTACGCAACCTTCCAACTTCCTGGGGCGAGCAGACGAATCCCCGAATGCCAGCTTCCAGACCCATCCTGGCTAGCAGTTCAACCTGGCTGGCAGGGGAGCGACCGATGCCGACAGCGGCACCCTGAGTGGCGTCCATGCTGGTGAGGACGGTGACAGCCAGCAGCTGTGGCGGGTTCTGGATGCCCTCCAGCGCGGCGCGAGCCGCTGCCAGCATGTCTGGTCCTCCCGCCGCGTGAAGTGTGATCATATGCACGCCCAGCGAGGCTGCGGAGCGCACCGCCCCCGTCACTGTGTTCGGAATGTCATGGAATTTGAGGTCGAGAAAGATGGAGTGTCCGCGCTTTAGAAGCGGTTCCAGAACGGCGGGACCGGCCGCGACAAACAACTCCAGCCCCACTTTGAACCACTGGCAGGTTCCCTCAAGCCGATCGGCAAGAGCGGTTGCTGCGGCTCGGTCGGGTACGTCGAGGGCGACGATGAGGCGCTTGCGGGCCTCGCCAATTGGGTGGGGTCTTGCCGGGACGGAGGCGGAATTCAGAAGCTCCGAGAAGGCCATATCTGAATCCTACGACAAAACCTCCGAAGATACGCCCTGATTAATTTGGTTCAGGGCATTGGCGTCCACCCCGCCGACAACACGGGTCGACGGGGCGAACACTCCGGGCTCAACCGTGGGCGGCAACCAGCTCTCTTTCACTGTCTTGCAGCAGAACCTGATCCGCGGCCGGCAGGAACCGGCAGAGGTACTCGATCGGGTCATCCGCGACGGCCATCTTTTGCAGGTGATACTTCCACACATCGGGCTTGATGGTTCGCCGGGTAAATGGCTTGCGCGTTACCTGGACGACTTCGCCAGAGGAGTTGACCCTGGGGTAGGTGATGGCAGGGACCATGAAGCTCATATGAGCCCCAGTCCGCCAGAAGCAGGAGGCAAATTCATGAGAGAAGAGCAGGGTAAAGTGACGTCCTTCCTCGGCTAGAAGAGCAACGGCCGGTTCAGCACCGGGCCAGACGGGGCGAACATTTGATTGAAACCAGCGGCGGAACTCGAATCCATTAAACTGAGCCTGATTCAGCAACAAACGCAGCAACTCTTTTCGATTCATTTCACCAATCCTTCAACACGGGGAGAACCAAGGGTTAAACGGCGATCTGTAGACGCCGCGGAAAAATGGCAAATTGCGAAAATGACTTTCAAGGGCTTTCTGAATTCAACTAACGCCAAAAGTGGGTCGCTTTCCTTTTTCTTTAGCAGGATGAGCTGAGGAAGCTGTCTTGAGCTGAAACTCGCCGCGCAGCAGAGCTTCACGGCCTGCACTATAGATAGCGGTAAACTTGGACAAAAGGTGTCGAGGTTTCTGGCTGTTCATGCAAGAGAGGGAGATCCAGGATTGAGATTGGGATCGATTTGGAAGCAGAAGGGTTGGTTGGGAATCGCACTGCTGGGAGCCGTCAGCATTTCCTGGGCCTCTCCAGTTCACACCAACCCTCTGAACAACGATCCTCTGGTCAAGGAGGCCTTCGACCACTACTACCAGCTTGACTACCCTGGCGCAGTGGAGAGATTTGCGCGCTTTCACGCAATGCACCCCGGCGACCCGCAGCCAACTGTGTTATTGCTCGATGCCCTGATCTTCCAGGAACTCTACCGGCTTGACTTGTTGGATACCACCTTCTACGCCAACGATGGCTTTCTTACCGGTCGCCACGCCACCGAAGAGGACCCCGCGCAACGGAACCGCATCCTCAGCCTGGCCGATGAGGCGATTCACGAAGCCGACTGGCGCCTGAGCAAGAATCCAAATGACGTGGACGCGCTCTACGCCCGCGGGTTCGCCCGGGCTCTCAAGTGCACCTACGTCGCGATGGTCGAGCGCGCCTATATGGCTGGATTCAAGCTCGCCACCGGCGCCAAGGACGACGACGCCCGCGTTCTGCAACTGGACCCGGACTATGTGGACGCCAAGCTCGTAGTCGGTGTCTATGAATATGTGGTGGGCGCTCTGCCGCTTCCCTTCAAGTTCCTCATCGGGTTTGCCGGCATCACCGGTTCCAAGAGCAAGGGCCTTGAAATGCTGACCGACGACGGCAACCGTGGCCCGATCACCAACGTTGAGGCCCGTACCACGATCTCTCTCTTTCTCCGCCGCGAAGGGCGGTACAAGGAGGCGATCCAGGTGGTTCGCAAGCTCAAGAGCGAATATCCGCGCGATTACCTCTTTAGCCTGGAAGAAGCCAATTTGCGCAAAGATGCAGGCGAGGGGATGGCTGCCGTAGACGCCTACCGCGAAATCCTGAAAGCCAACGAGAATCCCGGCTATTTCTTTTCCCCCCGTCTGGAACTGACTTACTTTGGCCTGGGTGACGCGCTCCGCGGTCAGCGCCACTACGGCGAGGCTGCTCAATCTTACGAACAAGCCGCAGGTACTCCCAATGTGGGACCGGAACTAAAAATACGATCGCTGCTCTCCGCCGGCGAATGCCGGGATTTGAATGGCGAGCGTCCCTTGGCCGTGAAGGATTACCAGGCCGCCATCGACAGCGGCCCCAACACATCCCGCGCCGACACGGCAAGAAAGCGCCTGCGCAATCCCTATATAGGAAAATGAGGCAATAACTCCAACCGTTTTCGCTTTTGAGACATGGGAGGGCACGAACCTCAATTACCGTATTCACCGCGATCGGGCTCAATGGAACCGTTGCAGATTCTTCTCCGTATGTAGACAATGAATGAAGGTTCTCTGGGAGGGGTCGACCATGGCCGTATTTTGCAATCGATGTGGAACCGGGTTACCGCACAGCGCTCGATTCTGTTCAAACTGCGGCGCGACGATCTCTGCGGCGCCGCCCATGCCCGGCAGGCCGCTGATGCGTCCGCACTACGGCAGAGCGATTGCCGGCGTCTGCGTAGGCCTCGCGCAGGCCTATGGCTGGGATGTCGCTTTGGTCCGCATTGCGACGGTTGTCGGCTTCTTCTTCTCCGGCGGAATCGTCGCCATTGCTTACCTCGCCTGCTGGATCGGAATCCCCGAGGAGCCAATCGGCCTCCCGACCGCGTATCCTCCTAATGTATGACTAATCACGTATGAATGGTTCGTATAAGTCGGACGGCGCCACACTGAGTTTTCGCGATGCAGGGGCGGGTCAGTCCGTCATCTTCCTGCACCCCACTCCGCTCGATCGTGAGTATTGGCGCCCACTCATCGAGAACCTGGGCGGCGTTCGGGCCATTGTTCCCGACCTGCGCGGACACGGACGATCGGAGTTAGGCTCGAATCTTCCCGTGGGTCTCTTCGCGCGAGTCCCGGACGCTCCCGTTCTGACCATGACGCAACTGGCCACCGATGTAATTGCTCTCCTCGATCATCTCCAATTGGAGTCGGTCGTATTTGCCGGATGCTCCATCGGCGGGTATGTTCTGCTGGAGTTGTGGCGCAGAATTCCCAAGCGCATTCAGGGATTGGTATTTGTTTGTTCCAAGCCTCAGCCGGATTCCAAAGCGAACCTTGACAAGCGTTTCGCTAATATCGCGCTGGCTCGCGCAGAGGGCACGAATGCTCTGTTTGACGGGATGTCGCAAAGCTCGATCGGCACAACCGCAAAAGAGCGCCGTCCAGAAATCGTGGCCGAATTGCGGGCGCAAATGACGCTGACGCCGGAAGCTGTCGTAGCTGTGCAAGCCGGGCTTGCTGTAAGGCCCGACTCGTTGCCCACGGTCCTCACCATCGATGCACCGGTCCTCGCGATCGCCGGCTGCGAAGACCAGGCTGTTTCACCCGCTGAGATGGAGGAGTTCAATGCCGCTCCGGGCGGCTGCGAATACCACCTGCTTCCCGATGCCGGCCACTTTGCCGCTTATGAACAGCCGCAAAAAGTGGCCGCTTTGCTTGCCGAATGGATGAAGCAACCGGAAGCCTGAACTCAGTCTTCAATCTGCCGCAGGCACATCGCACAAGTTTTGGTATCGCGGCGTCGCGGCCATCAACTCTTCAACTGCCTCGACAGATTGAATCCCGCCCCGTGCCCCGCTGGCCATGCAATTCATGGCCGCGGCCGCACACGAGAAATCCAGTTGTCGATCAAGTTCCCATCCCTGCAGCAGTCCATAGATAAATCCAGCATGGAAGATATCGCCAGCTCCGGTCGTATCGACCACAGGCACTCGATAAGCGGCGCGATGATGAAATTGCCTTCCATCCCACGCCAGTACGCCATCTTCACCAAGCGTCGCCGCAGTCAACCGGCATCCAAAGTGCAATTGCATACGCCGCAGCGCACTTTCGAGATTTGAGTCGTCCATCAACCGGCAAGGGAAGTCCCTGCTTACAATCAGGTAGTCGATATTCTCGATAAGTTCTTCCACGCCCTGATAAAGCTCGTCGAGATCCGCGATCACTGGGATTCCCGCCCCGCGCGCCCACCCCGCCGCCACAGTTGCCGCGGCCGTCTCGTAGCCATCCACGTGGAGAGCCCGAGCATTCACAATCCACTCGCGGCGCAGGTCGCCAGGTTGCAGCAGCAGCCGCTCATCGCGGCGGCAAAGCACGGTCCGCTCGCCGCCCTCGTCCACCAGGATCAGAGACTGCGGGCTTACACCGCCGGGAACGATAGTGAGTTGCGCCTCGACGCCGGCGCGTGCAAACGCATCGCGATGCAGCCGAGCCGCATCGTCCTCACCCAGTTTGCCAACATAGCGTGTACTGAGCCCCCAGGTCTGGCAGGCAATCACCGTCGTAGCCGCCTGCCCTCCGGGCAGAACCGACGCGTTGCGGTACTCCACCTTGGAGCCGCGCGCAGGATAAGTTGTAAGAGGAATCAGCGTGTCAGTGGCATTGAGGCCCACGCCCACCAGGTCAACCTTTTGCGCCACCGCCATTCTGCCATTGTAAAGCGCGCAGCGCGGCAATCTAAGTCTATGAGAACCGCGTCGCCTTCCAAAGCCCCCAGCCCGCCAGCAGGGCACTAGCCACAAGCACCACAACCAACACCGCGAGCCAACTGAAATCCATCCCCAGCGAAGGCACTCGAGCATTCACCCCGAAGTAAACAAACACCCCCACAGCCGCCGCGACAATGGCATAATCCCACCACGACCGCCGGTCGTTCACATCGCGCCGATCATCCTCCCCCGATCCGTTGTAAGCCAGCAGAACCCGATCGTAGTCCAGGTTGTACCGATTGCATTCGCGAAGCAGCGCCAGGTTTGTCGATGTATTTTCGCGCTCAGTGGCAATGGCAGTGCTCACCGCCAGCGCTCCCAGAATCATCACCAGCGAACCGGCCACAACCAGCAGTCGGTGCGCCCAATCGGCATGAGCGAGCTCTCCAAAAACCAATGCGCCCCACGCCAGTCCCCAAAGCTGATTTGTATTCGACAGCGGAATGGCTCGCCCAATGCCCAGGTACTTGGTCGCGAATTGTTGAAACAGATCGCCGATGACCCAGACAAATCCGCCCAGAAAAAGCCAGAAAATCAGGTGCTTTGTCTCCGGTGAATGGAAGATCGCCGCCTTGGTTCCTCCATCCAGCGCGAGCACCAACGCGAAGCACGTGACCAGCTCGCCGATGGTGAATACGGTGACAAACGAAAGCGGATTCATCCCGCTGATATACGCCTTGCGATAGGGGATATACATCGTGCCCCACATCAGGCTCGCACCCGCCGCAGCCAGAATGCCGCCAACCGCATGCGAAGCATGAGGGCCGCCGCCGTGAATGGTGCTGAACCCAAGCAGGATCGCCGCTACAACAATAGCCAGCGCGCCCAGTAAGACCTTGGCGACGTTCTTGCCGCTTGCGCCTTTCAGTTCTCCAAACAGCAGCCATCCCCAGAAAATGCCGACCAGCGAATTGGTATTCCAGAGCGGAAACGCGATCGTCAAGCCCACATCGCGAATTGCGAAAACAGTGAGCGTGTTTGCCACCGCCCAAAGCATGCCCGCAAGAATCGCGTTAAGCAAAAGGTGCCGATTCTGCTTGAGGTCAGCGAAGACGTAGCGTGTCCCCTTCAGCAGTGTGGGCACAGTCCAGCGCGCGGTGAATACGCCCGCAACCATGCACAGCGAAATCGCAAATGGGGACAGTCCTGAGTTGACCAGCTTGGTAGGAGCTTCCGCCCCGCCCAGCCACACTCCAGCAGCCAGCGCGCAGGCCACGCCCAGCGCGTGCACCGATCGAAAACTCGCCCCCGCGTTTCTCGTCGCTTTCAATCGAAGTCCCCTCTTCGTCGGGTACGAAATTGCCTTAGTGGAGCGTGATGAGAAGCGCGAGCCCAATGCAAAACACAAGCGCCGGGATAAGGAAGTGACTGTCGGTGAGGACGGCTTTAGTCTTTGCGGAGGTTTTCATTTGTAGGTCGTCAACTCCTGCCTGATCGCGCGCATTGAACGAAGACCATCATAGGGGACTGGCACTGCGTTTGTAACCCCGATTCACTCGCTGGATGATTTCGATGCGGTGCTGTAGGCTCAAGAGGACACTTCAACTTCGGAAGACTTCTTGATATCGAATCTATCTCCTCGCCCTTTTCATCACCCAAAGCAGGGGAGCGCCCTGCATTGCGGCAAAGTATCGCTCGAATTCCTAGCGCGGAAATTCGGCACACCTCTTTACGTCTACTCCGCAGATCAGATTGTGGAGCGCCTGGACATGTTCCAACAGGCACTCAAGGGCAGGGACCACCTGGTCTGCTACGCGGTAAAAGCCAACTCAGCCCTGGCAATTCTAAAGCTGCTTGCTGATCAAGGCGCGGGCTTCGACATTGTCTCCGGCGGCGAACTCGAGCGGGTGCTCGCCGTTGCGCCTGAGGCCTCCGAACGCGTAGTGTTCTCAGGCGTTGGCAAGACGGCTGCGGAGATCGACCTCGCATTACGAGTTGACATTCTCGAATTCAACGTCGAGAGCGAAGCCGAACTAGCGCTCCTCGCCGCGCGCGCCGCCAAGTTGAAACGCAAAGCGCGTTTTGCTCTGCGCGTAAACCCCGACGTCTTCGCCGACACGCATCCCTACATCTCCACCGGACTCCGCGAACACAAGTTCGGCATTAACATCCGCCAGGCCAAGCGCATCTACAAATCCGTGGCCGGCAGTCGCTGGCTCGAACCGCACGGAGTCAGCGTGCACATCGGCTCGCAGATCCGCTCCGCAGTTCCATTTGGAGCGGCAATTGCGCGAGTCTACAGGCTTGTTACGCAGTTGCGAAGGGAAGGCATTCAACTCAAAGCCATCGATGCCGGCGGCGGCCTGGGCATCGATTATCACGGCGGAGTTTTTGATGCTGCAGCCAAAGTAGCCGAGTACACCGCGGCAATCGAGCACGCACTCAAGGGCTTCGAAGGCCGCCTGCTGCTGGAGCCTGGACGCTTCATTGTCGCGCAGGCCGGAGCCCTGGTGGCGCGCGTCCTACAAGTCAAGCGCAACGGCAAAAAAACCTTCGTGATTACCGACGCCGCCATGAACGACCTGATCCGCCCCGCTCTTTACCAGGCACATCACGAAATTGTGCCGGTGCGCCCTCGCGCCGGAAGGCCGCGCACCGTCGATGTAGTAGGCCCCGTGTGCGAAACCGGCGACTTTTTCGCGCGCGACCGGAAGCTTGCCCCAGTGCAGCCCGGCGACCTGGTAGCTCTGCTTGACGCTGGCGCCTACGGCATGGCCCAGAGCTCAAACTACAACACCCGCCCCCGCGCGGCCGAGGTGCTGGTTGAAGGCGCAAAGGCTCGCGTGATCCGCCGCAGAGAAACAATGGCCGATCTACTGGGGCCGGAGCGCATCTGAACTTCCGGGAAGACTTTTCCCATTGGAAGCGATATCATTTTCGGTGAGGGAACCATGCAGGAGCGAATCACAATTGAGCCCGGAAAGCGGTCGGGTCAGCCTTGCATTCGCGGACTCCGAATTACCGTGTGGGATGTTTTGGGATGGCTGGCTGCCGGGGCAAAAGAAGAGGAGATTCTGGCGGACTATCCTGAATTGGAGCCCGCCGATTTTCAAGCAGTCTTTGAATATGCATCGCGTGTAGGCCGTCGCGTAGCGTTTTGAAGCTGCTGTTGGACGAGAATCTCTCCCGTCGGCTGGTCGCGCGAATTGCCGATCTGTTTCCGGATTCTTCGCATGTTGAGACCGAGGGCCTTCTTCAATTACCCGATTCGCATATTTGGGAACACGCAAGAACTAAAGGGTTTGCAATCGTAACTGCGGATGCGGATTTTTATGAGCTGGCAACAACGCGTGGAATTCCTCCCAGAGTCATTTGGCTTCGTGGCTGCGACTACCCGACTTGGGTCGCCGAAAAGCTGATTCGGGATCAGGCAATTCGGATCGCGGAATTCCTGAAGGACACGGAGCGAGCCGTTCTGGTTCTGCGCCGGGCATAGGAGAACCTTCGACGCGCTACATATTCTCGGCGATTGGTTCCTTGTTGAGCAGGCTGCAGTCACTTGGTCCCGAACCCGCGATTCATGAAACTCCCCCAACCTCCGGCCCGTCCTGATAACGTATTCCGCGGAGGATTTCTGTAATGCAAATGGGTCTGAAAATGACGTGCGCCTTGGCATTTGTAGGGTTGGTATTGGGACTTTCCTCAGCCGGCTATGCCGATTCTCTATCGGTCAAGACTGAGCAAGGCAAGGTAACAGGCAAGGCCATTAACAACGGTAAAGTAAACGCATTCCTGGGATTGCCCTATGCCGCCCCCCCGGTCGGCGACCTGCGCTGGAAGGCTCCCCAGCCGACGGCCAAGTGGAAGGGCGAGCGCGACGCCACCAAGTTCGGCGCACATTGCGCACAGGGCCGTGTGTTTGACGATATGGTCTTCCAGGACAACGGCGACAGCGAGGATTGCCTGTTTCTAAACGTCTACACGCCCGCGGACGCGACCGACAAGAGCAAACTTCCGGTCATGTTCTGGATTCACGGCGGCGGCTACTCCGGCGGCGGCAGCAACGAGCCGCGCCACAACGGCGATTTTCTTCCCACCAAAGGCGTTGTGCTGGTCACTATCAATTACCGCCTCGGCGTCTTCGGCTTTCTTGCCACCTCCGACCTGGCCAAAGAGGCAGGCGGCACAGCAGGGAATTACGCCCTCATGGACATGGTCGCCGCGCTCCAGTGGGTCAAGGAAAACATCAAGAAGTTTGGCGGCGACCCCGAGAATGTGACCATCTTCGGTGAGAGCGCCGGCTCCTTCGCCGTCAGCACACTGATGGCAGCGCAACCCGCGCGTGGGCTCTTCGCAAAGGGCATTGGCGAAAGCGGTGGGGCCTTCAGCGATGTGCTGCCGACGGACGATTTGCAGTCCCGCCTGAAAAAGGATGACGACTGGGTGGCAACGCTCAACGTCAAGTCCCTCGCCGAACTGCGCGCGCTTCCTACGGACCAGATTCTTGTCGCTGCAAAGGCCAAAAAGGGTGGCTTTCCGCCGGATATCGACGGCAAATTCCTGACCGAGCCAATACCTGCCACCTATGCGGCCGGAAGACAGGCTCGCGTACCTCTGCTGGCCGGCTGGAACCGCGACGAGGGCAGCTTCCTGGGCAACGGCATGACTGCTGAAAAATGGAAGGCCACGGCGGCTCGGCTGTTCCCGGACCGCGCGCCGGAGTTCCTCAAACTCTATCCCGGCGACACCGATGAGCAGGCCGTCGATTCGGCATGTGCCTACGGCGGCGATTCCTTCATCGCCTTCAGTACCTGGAAGTGGCTCGAAGCGCACCGCAAAACGGGTGATTCGCCAGTGTACCGCTATCACTTCGAGCTGCGGGCGCTGCCCAGCAAATTCCACCCCGGCACCTTCGCGTTCCACTCCGACGACATCGAGTACGTCTTTGGAACCCTCGATACACGGCCCGGCGAAACCGTGCGTCCCGAAGACCGCACCTTGAGCGACCAATTCATGAGCTACTGGACCAACTTTGCAAGAACCGGCGATCCGAACGGTCCCGGATTGCCGGTCTGGCCCAAATACGACAAGGACGACTCGCTGATTCACCTCGACAGCACCATCACCTCAGGCCCGGACACACTGCGCCCGAGGTATGAGTTCCTGCTCAGGGGAATGCCGCCCTCCCGTTTCTAATTCGGGAAGAGACTGCCACGGCTGGATTTGTCGCGGCGGATGCGGATTCCGCCGCGACAGTGGTTTTCTGTTCCGTGCTACTGGTTGTCAATAGCGTCGGCTGCCTGGAAGTCCTTGAAGTCCTGGGTGACGAACTGATGGCGAACGGCGTAGTAGCTGGCGAACGAGTCGGCGTTGGGGACGACCTCCGCGATGGTGAACGAACGCACGGGAACGTAGAGGTTGCTGCCGCCGATGGGCATGGGGGCGTAGTCGATGCGGATTTTCTCGTAGTGGACGAAGTCCGAAGGCTTGAACTCGGCCTCGACGATCGTGCGCAGAATGGTGCCGGAATCGGGATCGAGAAATAGCTCGCCGTGGTAGCCTGACTTGGCGTTGAAGGGCTTCCACTCGGACACATTGGTAAGGTTGCCTCTTCCACCTCCCGGGGACGAGAGGGGGTTGGCGCTAAGGCCGGTGCTGGCATTCGGTTGCACGGCGCCACCTCCCTTACCGTTGCCGCCGTAAAGAACGTTTCCCGCGCTCGCGGTAGCGGGGAAGCAGCAATAGTTGATGGCGTAGTGGGATTGTTGCTTCTCGACGGTGAAGGCGAAGACCGCGGCCTGGTGGCCGTTGATGGTTTCCCAGCGAAGGAATTTGGGATTGCCGGCGGAGACGGCTTCACTTGTCAGCAGATTGAGCGGAAGGAATGGGAGCATGGAGTTTACGAAACCGTTGCTTCCCCAGGGAGTGGTGTCTTTGCCGCTCGTTTTTTCGATACCGTTGTCGCTCTCGACCGTATCGGTGTGGGTGTTCGCGAGGCGGACGTACTGGCGGAGCTGCTGAAATATTGGGTCGCTGTCTTTGATGATTTTGGACCTGGTGCCACTATAGGTGTCGATGGTCTCGACGCCATCCTGGAAGCGGGCAACGAGACGGGCGGCAGTGAATCGAGGTAACTGAGAGTAAGTATTGGCGGCATAGTCCTGGGCCTTGGCAATCAGAGCCCGTTGGGCACTGGCGTCGGGAGGGTCGGCTTTAGGCAGATCGGTGCCAGGCGGGGCGAGCATGGAGCTGCGCGCCTCGAGCACGTAAATCTGCTCGGTGGAGAGCGGTCCATCGACGAGGCTCACCATGTGGTCCATGGCGGCGGGTGTCAGCTCTTCAGTCAGCTCGATCTGTTTCAGCTCGTTGGAAATCTCTTCGTCGGTCTTCTGAGCTTTGTGCAGTCCTGTGAGCACATCCTGCAATTCAGCCACAGTCATTTTTTTTGGAGCAGCCGACAGCAGTGCGGAGCCCATTGCCACGAGCAGAAGGATCCATCCGAAGCGCTTCATATTGTCATCCTCGGTCAAAATGCGCAACCGGAAGGATTATAGCGCTTGGTTTATGGGCTTTGCATCAGCAATGTGCGCAGGTCACCGGGGACGGCGATGATGATGGCTACGGTAGAGTAAGTGGACAATGCCGCGGAGAAAATCCTCGATTAGCAGGTAGTGTCAGCTACTGCCGGCGGGCGGATTTGTCGCGACGGATGGAGGCTCCGCGGCAGGGGTGGTTTTCAGTTCCGCTAGCGGGCGGCGCCGGCTGCCTGGAAGTCCTTGTAGTCCTGGGTGATCAACTGAAGGCGAACGGCGTAGTGGCTCGCGAAGGAGTCGCCGTTGGGGACGACTTCTGCGATGATGACGGAACGCACGGGGACGTAAAGGTTGCTGCCGCCGATGGGCATGGGAGCGTAGTCGATGCGGATGTCCTCGTAGTGTACGAAGTCCGAAGGCTTGAACTCGGCCTCGACAATGGTGCGGAGGACAACGCCGGAATCAGGATCGAGGAATAGCTCGCCGTGGTAGCCGGACTTGGCGTTAAACGGCTTCCATTCGGACACAGTGGAGAGGTTGCCGTTGTCAACCGGGTGCGACAAACCGCCGCTGTAGAGGACGTTGCCGACGTTGGAAGTAGCGGGGAAGCAGCAGTAGTTAACGGCGTAGTGAGACTTTTTCTTATCGACGGCGAAAGCGAAGACGGCGGTCTGGCGGCCAGTGATG
This sequence comes from Occallatibacter sp., assembly GCA_049508975.1. Taxonomy (GTDB): domain Bacteria; phylum Acidobacteriota; class Terriglobia; order Terriglobales; family Acidobacteriaceae; genus Telmatobacter. Next base: position 21,238 of record JBELAI010000064.1, read on the forward strand.
GTTTCCCAGCGGAGGAATTTGGGATTGCCGGAGGAGACCGCATCACTGGTTAGGAGATTGAGCGGAAGGAAGGGGAGCATGGAGTTGACGAAACCGTTGCGTCCCCAGGGAGATGTATCCTTGCCGTCCGTTTTCTCGATACCGTTGTCCATCTCGACCGTGTCAGTGTGGGTGTTCATGAGGCGGATATACTGGTGGACCTGCTGCTGCCAGAGAGGGTCGGTGTCATTGACGGTATGGGCGGCGGCGCCAGTAAAGGACTGAATGGTCTCGACGCCATCCTGGAAGCGGGCGGCGAGACGCGTGACGGTGAGACGAGGTAGCTGAGGGTAGGTTTTAGCGGCGTAGTCCTGGGCCTTGGCCAGCAGAGCCTGCTGGGCGGCGGCGTCGGGAGGAGCTGTTTTAGGCAGGTCGGCATCAGGCGGGGCGAGCATTGAGCTTCGCGCCTCAAGCACGTACATCTGCTCGGTGGAGAGCGGCCCATTGACGAGGTTGACCATGCTGTTCATCGCGGCGGAGGTCAGCTCTTCAGTCAGCTCGATCTGTTTCAACTCGTTGGCGATCTGTTCGTCGGTTTTCTGAGAGTTGTGCAGGCCTGTGAGCACATCCTGCAATTCACCTACAGTCATTTTTTTTGTATTGGCCGACAATAGGGTGGGGACCACAGCTACGAGTAGAAGGATCCATGCGAGGCGCTTCATTTTGTCATCCCGGGTGCAGCTGCTAACGGAGCGATTGTGGCGATTGGTCGTGAACGGTGCTGTCGCGCCGTGCGCCATTGCGAGAATTAAAGGTGCACGGTGGAATCGCGATTCAGATCAGCGATTTAACCTGGCAGCCTGGGCGAAACCCGAAGCCTGATCCGCTGGAATCGTGCTGACGGGCGGCGGATCGGAAAACGTTCCGGTCTTCGCGTTGATGGCGTTCGAATAATCCGGACCGAGGCCAAGTTTCTTGATCGCGCGTGAGTCCGGCATCAGCTTTGTCTGCCAGCCCTGGTCCGCCTGGTACTTCTGCATGGCTGCCTGGGTTGTCGCGTCCCAATTGCCGTTCGCATTGCCCGTCAAATAATGCTCGCGAATAAGCGCCTGCTGGATCTCAGTGACCCGCGCCGGTTCAATCGACTGCTGGCCGTGAAGACGATGTGACTTGGATACTACGGCTGCCTTATGCGACGCGCGCGAACGGCTCGTGCTCGATCCACGGTGTGTGCGTGTGGCAAATGCCGGTAAAGCTATCAGCGCAACGAAAAGCATGACGACCAGTCTCGTTCCAAAAAAAGACACGCTGATCCACCTCATGAAAACAAGATTTACGTACTAATTTGCTCTTATTTTAACGCTTTATCCCGCAATGCAACAATATAAAATTCGATCCCGGAACAAAATGGGAAACGAAAGTGGTACGAGCGCCAATTGGGAAAATCTGCAATCGGCGCTCGTTTTTCCCTATTCCAGGGTCCCGCCCAGGTAGCTGATTCCGTTGTCCGGGTGGCGTGGATCGATCACCTCGAACACCACGTCGTCGCCGCTCTTCAGCCTGTTTACCACGGCATCGTACTGGTCCTTGGTCCCAGTGGGTTGTTTGTTGATGCGTGTGATCACCAGTCCAGGCTCAAGCCCGCGCAGGTCCGCGAATGAGCCGGAACGGACCGACTGGATCACGACGCCGGCAATATGCAGCTTGGCTAATGTTGAATCCGACTCCTGCCGGACAATCAGTCCCAGCTTGGTTTCACCCGCGTCGCCCCCGTTGTCCGGGCCCGTTTCGGCTTCCTGGTTGGGCTGTTCGGTGAATACTTTGTCCAGGTCGCCAATCGTCACAGTCGTGTCCATCGGCTTGCCGTCCCTTTGGTAGCCAACGCGGATCGAAGATCCCGGCCTGCGGCTGGTAATTTCGTTGACCAGATCGTCGCCGTCCTTGATGGCGCGGCCGTCGACCGTGGTAATGATGTCGCCGCCCTTCAGCCCAGCCCTGTCCGCCGGTCCGCCGTGAACCACCTGCTGCACCAGAACCCCGTTCTTGAATCCGTAAACGCGGCCCACGGCTCCTGACAAGCCCTGGTTAAATCGAATGCCAATCGACCCGCGCGTAACCTTGTGGCTGGCGCTGATCAAGTCGTTGTAAACCGAGACCACCACGTTCGACGGCATGGCGAAACCGATGCCCTGGTAGCCGCCCGACTCCGTGATAATGGCCGTATTCACGCCAATCACTTCGCCGTTCATATTCAGCAGCGGCCCGCCGGAGTTGCCGGGATTGATCGCCGCATCCGTCTGAATGAAATGTTGAAACTGCCCGCTCGCTCCCTTTTCCACGGTGCGGTTCTTGGCGGAGATAATGCCCGCCGTCACCGTCTGCGAATAGCTGAAGGGGCTGCCGATGGCCTCTACCCAGTCGCCCACCTGCGTCGAATCGGAGTTGCCCAGCTTGACCGTCGGCAGCGGCGAACTGGTGTCGATCTTGATCACCGCCAAGTCGGTAGCTTTGTCAAAACCCACGACATGCGCCGGACGGCCCAGGTCCTGGGTATCTGGATCTGTGGATAGTTTGACGAAAATCTTGTCGGCTTTGTCGATCACGTGATTGTTGGTGATGATGTAGCCCTTGGCATCGACGATGAAGCCGGAACCGAGCGACTCGCGGACCTGACCGTCGTCGCCGCCTTCCTGGTCGGGCATCTGGCCGCCGAAGAACTTGTTGAAGAAGTCCTGAAAGTTACCCTGGCCCTGGCCTTGCCCCTGCTGCGGCTGATCGTCGTCCGGATCGTCCCCATCGGGATTCTGTTGATGCGGATTGGGAAGTGCGCGGCTGTGCGGATTCACTCTCCCCTTACCGTTCATTGAGGTCTTGGGGAGAGTCTGGGTGTTGATATTCACCACCGCCGGACCAACCTCTTTGGCGATCCTGACAAACTCGTTCGGCGCCACAGCGGAGTTGACGACTTTGAGAGGTGTGGCATCTGCGCTGCTGGTCTGCTTTTCCTGTCCGCGGACCCCATGAGCAGCAAAGGAACCAGCCACAATTGCGATTGAGAGCGTGCCAAGCAAAACAAACGTTGAAGCAAGACGGCGCGTGCGAAGCCGTTCAAAAAGGGAATTCATAGGTTCGTTGACCTCGTCGGGTGACCAGCCCTGGGGCTGGATTGTTGACTGCACCAACTATCAGTATATCCAGTGGTGGGCAAATCCGTCCGGCTTCGGAACTCATTTCCTCTTGTTGGATGCCCGGCATGTGTCTTCCGTTTAGATAGCATTTAGATACCACCGCGCCGTTGGTCCCGCAATCGATACACCTCTCCATCGATATAGACGTGCGCCTGAGGAAAGAGTCGCAGGATGGCGTGGTAACATCCGGCATGGATTTCCTCCGAAAGAGCCTCCAAACCATCGCCGTAGCTGCCATTGCGGCCGAAATCGGACTGAATGTCTGCGCCGCCCAGAACGCCGCGCCCTCCCAGCCTCCAACCATTCTGGACCGTCTCAACGCCATGATGGCCGGGGGCAAAAGCGCCTGGACCCCGGACCAGATAAGGCAGATGGAGCGCCTGCGCGACGCCGCCCTGAAAGATCCCTACGCGCTCAACGAACTGCGTCACCTCTCCAATAACATCGGTCCGCGTCTAAGCGGATCTCCCCAGGCCGCACAGGCCGTGCAATACGTCGCTGCCGAGATGCGCGCCCTTGGCGCCGAAGTCACCCTGGAAAAGGCCAAAGTCCCCCACTGGGTCCGCGGTGCGGAGGCCGCTGAGGTCGTAGCATGGCCCGGCCAGACTCCAGGCACCACGCAGAAGGTAGTGCTCACCGCGCTGGGCGGAAGCGTAGCCACTCCGGCAGACGGCCTGACCGCGGAAGTCGTGGTTGTGGACGATTGGAAGCAGCTCTCCGCTTTGCCGCCCGGTGCCGCCAAGGGAAAAATCCTGCTGTTCGATCACAAGTTCGACAAGGAAACAGCGGCTGAGGGCAATGGCCTGGACGCCTATGTAGGCGGCGTTGTTTATCGTGGCGGAGGCCCCATCGCCGCCGCAGCACTTGGCGCGGCTGCTGTGCTGGTGCGCTCGGTGGGCGGAGCGGACTTTCGCCTCCCGCATACCGGCATGACGCAATACTCCGACGGAGTTCCGAAGATTCCCGCCGCAGCCGTCACCGCCGAAGACGCCGACATGCTCAAGGATCTCGCTGGCCAAGGTCCGGTAAAGCTGCACCTCACGCTAACCCCCCAGACCCTCCCCGACGCGGATAGCTACAACGTCATCGCCGATTGGAAGGGAACTCAGCACCCCGAGCAGGTCGTCATCGTCTCCGGCCATCTGGATTCCTGGGATCTCGGGACAGGAGCAATCGACGATGGCGCCGGTGTGGTTGTCTCCATGCAGGTAATTCATCTTCTCCATGACCTGGGCCTGCATCCCCGCCGCACCGTGCGCTGCATCGCATGGATGAGTGAAGAAGAAGGTTCCGAGGGCGCTGCCCAATACATGACCGACCATAAAGACGATTTCGCCAACCACATCGGCGCCATCGAGAGCGATCTTGGAGCCGACCATCCTACAGGGATCTTTTACGCGGGCAAGCCGGCGCTCGGCCAATGGCTGCGGCCCGTGGCTGGAGTGCTGGACGCAATCGGCGGCGAGCGCCTTGTCGACACCCCCGAAACAGGCGAAGACATAGCCGGGCTAACCGAAAAGGGTGTTCCCAGCTTTGCACCCATCCAGGACAGCCGCTACTACTTTAACTACCACCACACCGCCGCCGACACCTTCGACAAAGTCGACCCCAGGCACCTGAACGAAAATGCCGCAATCATGGCTGTATTGGCTTATGCGCTAGCCGATTCGGCCGATCCCGCGCCGAGATAGAGCGAGAGCATGGAACAGGGAATAGGTGGCTTTTCCAACCCACATGGGGGTACCGCCAGTCCCACGCATTTTGGGACCGGTGACGATAGCGGCCTCAATCTCGATGGCCTGTCCAAACAACATTGAGATCGGGGTCGCCCGCCGCAAGTCCGGGTTCCCTATTCCCTATTCCCTATTCACTATTTCCCGCACTTACCCCGCTTCATGCGCAGTAGGAACGTGCGGCTGTTTCACCAACTCCGTCAGAGCAATTCCAGCCAGAATCAGCACCGCTCCTGAAGCGGCCCGCAACCCCAATCGCTCATGCATGACGAGGAACGAAGTAACCCACGCAAACACCGGCTCCATCGTGAGCAGCAGAGCAGTGTGCGTAGGCGGCAGCACCGATTGCGCCCAGCTTTGAATCGAAAATGCCGCAGCCGTAGCCAGCACCGCGGC
>JBELAI010000065.1:0-26384 GCA_049508975.1 Occallatibacter sp.
TCAACCTGTGCAACATCGGACATCACCGGGCCCATTGAACATTATCCTATGTGAAACCATGATATAACAGCACAATATTTGTACCTATGAAATGTTTCTCGCTGAGGTCCCGGCAAGCGTTGGCAATGAAACAAACCCGAAGGGATGGAGCATCAACTGGCACAGGGAAGCAAGCAGACGCCGGAGCGGACCCTGGACGTGCTTTGTTAAGCAATTGGCCGTCAATGACGATCTAGATCTTGTATTTATTGAAGCGAAAGACGTCGCACATGCTCGCGAGCTGATTCGATTTCGTCGGGAGAGACGGAATGAGACATCCCTCGGTAGCGGTGTAAAGCCACATCTGCGCCCATTTGTCTAAACACTTCCGCGGATTCTTGAACACGTTCCCACGGAACATGGGGATCTGGATCGCCCGAGCCAAAAAACGCTGGGGTACCAGCCAGATCTCCCTGGTGAGACAAGTCAGAGCCGGGAGGGCCGATCAATCCGCCTGTAAATGCGATAAGCCCCGCGTATTTTCGAGGATGTCTCGCAACGAATTCTGTCGCCAGGCACGCGCCCTGAGAGAAACCGGTGACCACGACACGGTTAGCGGAGATCCCCGCAGCAATTGCGAGTTCCACGATTGACTCAACCTTTCCGAGTGCCGAAGACAGGTAGGGCTCGTTCTGCTGCAGCGATGCAAGAAATGATTGGGGATACCATGTGTTATTTGCCGCTTTCGGAGCTAGATACGCGAATCCTGGCCCACCGAGAGCTTCTCCGAGGGAAAACATGTCCTCGGGCGAACCGCCTCGACCATGGAGAAGCACCATCACGGTGTTCGCCTCGTTGAGCGGGGCGCCAAGCCGAAAGAGCGGGAGATTGCGGTGTGGGTCGGACGTCAAATCGATTCTCCCTTTGAAGACAGGAGTTCCATTGGTGGGAGCGGCTTGTGAAGCTCGATTGCCGGAAGTTGTTTCTCGATGAGACCCCGATGCTGCTCGAGCCAGGGAGGAATCCGGAGTTCCTCTCCCAGCGATTCGAGGGGCTCATCGAAGGAAAAGCCTGGTGGATCTGTGGCTAGTTCGAACAGAACGCCCCCGGGCTCGCGAAAGTATATGGAGTGGAAATAGGTTCTGTCGAGAACCTGGGTTACATTCAGGTGCTTCGCAATTTCGGCCCGCCACTCGAGCTGAGCCGCGTCATCCTTTGCTCGAAACGCGATGTGATGTACTGAGCCCGCGCCCAGGTTTCCGTAGCGCTCTTCAACATCGATCAGCAAGTCGACGTGGTTTCCAAGTGCTGTTCCTTTAGGGGCGAATCGAGTCCTTCCGCGCTGCTCGGCCACTTTTTGGAACCCCATGACATTCAGGATCGCTGCAGTAGGTTCCAGACGCTGCACAAGGAGTGTCACACCGGAGAAGCCGCGGATGGCGTATTCAGGCGGAATGGAGGCGAATCGGGGAGCGTTCACCGCTCTGGTGTCGGCAGTGGCGACAAGCTCAATTCTCATGCCGTCAGGGTCTGAGAATGTCAGCACGTCCTCTTCGAATCTCCCGCCGGACTCCTCCACTGTCATCCCGTTTGTCCCTAATTGCTGTTTCCAGAACTCAATAGAGCTTAGCGGGATGTTGAAACTCGTGCGAAAGACTTCGCCTACGCCGGCGTGACCGCGCGCGGCGCCGGGCCAGGCGAAGAATGTCAGGATCGTACCCGGTGAACCGCTATCATCTCCGAAGTAAAAATGATAGCTACCTGGGTCGTCGAAGTTAACCGTGCGTTTGACAAACCGCAGTCCCATTACCTGGGTGTAGAAATCCAGATTCCGCTGGGGGTTCGACGCGATTGCTGTGACATGGTGTAGTCCAACGATAGCGGAAGGCATCTTAGTATCCTTTCAGGCGAGCGAGATTCGATGGTCCGCGGTATCGACAAGATTGATGGGCTACGAAGATGAGGTTCTTTCTCTTCAGCCCCAATTCCATGAGTCACCAATGTCGATAAGTGAACCAGGCGCTTGATCTGACATCGCATAGTAGTTTCCTTCGGAGAACCGAAGCGATTCTTTTTCCACTTCGGATTCCAGAGTGAACGGCACCACCCTGCTATTAAAGTCCGATGCTTCAACGCGCCATACCAGGATTGCACTTCCGAATTGATTAGCAAGGAGAAATGCGAGGGACAGCAGCCTTTGCAGGGATTCCTCCTCCACTCAATCAAGTCAGTCTGTCAAAGCGCCGCGATGAGGGTGCTTCACTGTGCGTCAAGAATAGAGTCGTGACTGGATTGCCGCAATTATCGTTTTGTATGGGATTTTGTCTCATGCTCTGTTCGTTTTCTAGCGCAATGACAAAAGAGGCAGTCTTCCTGGCATTTGGCGCCGCCAAATCCGCAAAGACGAACTCAAACTTTCTTTGCGAACTTTGCAGTTTAATTCGGGGAAAGGCGGACAATTGATTCATGGCCTCCAGAACTCACCGAATCTCTCCGGTCCAATCTGTCAGCTATGTGCCCGGTCCGTACCATGATTTACCCCACCCCTCCCCCCCTTTTTCTCCTACGAGCATGAAAACAATAATGTTACGTCGAAAAAAACCTAAACGACCTACCAAAACAAACAAGTTATGAGCCATTGCGAAGACCACGAGGCGGAAAAATGATAACGAAATCAGGCCTTTCGGAAATAACGATAGGATGCACAGCCTGTGTCGGCACATGGGGACTAAGCCTCAGCAGTCGCCAGAACAGTCCCGGTGCCTGCCGCTCCTTCGGCAGCAGTTGTCGATACCTCGCCACCTCTGGCAGCCAAGTCGGCATGGAAACGGCCTAAAGCTTCGGCAATACGCCGTCTGCCGCATGGGAGAGCCGTATTTCAGACCTTTGGCAAGCAGATTGCTCTGGTACTTACGGGTGTTGCAGAAATTGCGACGGAAGAACGATGCTTCAGACAGTTGACGGCATCCATGCACATAGCGGAGTATCTTTCGCGCAAACGAAAACGGTCACAAGGAGATGATGCAGATGGCTGAAGCTCAAAGTCTAATACCGCCCTTTACCCGCGAGACCGCGGCGCTGAAAGTCCGCAAGGCTGAGGACGGATGGAATTCGCGTGATCCCGAGAAGGTTGCCCTCGCATATTCGCTCGACAGCGTATGGAGGAACCGAGCGGAATTCGTTACGGGACGGGCCGAAATCGTCCAGTTCCTTAAGCGCAAGTGGAGTCGCGAACTGGAGTACCGACTGATCAAGGAACTCTGGGCGTTCGACGGAAACCGCATCGCAGTTCGGTTCGCTTATGAGTGTCACGACGACTCAGGGAACTGGTTCCGTTCCTACGGCAATGAAAACTGGCTGTTCGACGAACACGGTATCATGGCTCGCCGCTATGCCTGCATCAATGACCTTCCAATCAAAGAGTCCGAGCGCAAGTTTCACTGGCCGTTGGGCCGACGCCCGGATGATCACCCTGGATTGTCGGAACTCGGTCTGTAGGGATAGGCGAAGTAGGTCCAGGGCCCGAATGTTGGCGCGGGGGCGCACAATAGACGCGATCCCTCATCTGAGGGAGGCGAAGTTGGGGCAGTCATGGAAAGATCCCTATTCATACGAGACGGGACTGGCCCCCTAACTGTCTATTAGGAGCGAGCCGCCTTCATGAGTGCGGTGAAGGAGGTAAGGCGACGAACCCGACAAGGAGGGCTCACTGGTTCAGGCTGATGCTTGTCATGCCCATCATGGTCTCTCTTGTTGGATGCTGAAATGGTCGCATCGCAGGCTCTCAGGGTAGAAACTTATAGCCCACACCATGGACGGTAAGAAAATGCACGGGTCGAGAAGGGACTTGTTCGAGCTTGTGACGCAAACGAAGAATCTGATTGTCGACTGTGCGGGTACATGGGTAGCTCTCATAACCCCAAACATGATTGGGAAGTTGATCTCGCGAAAGCACGCAACCTGGATTCTGCACGAGATACTTGAGGAACCTAAATTCCAGCGCCGTGAGTCTGACTGTGTTGCCGTCGCGGTTAACCTCCATGGTGGAGAAGTTCAAAGTTACACTTCCAAATGCGAACTCACAGTCATCGTCTTTGACCAATAGGCGCATCGCTGAATGGTCGCCGTCTCCCGCTCCATTGGATAATCTGTAAAGCTCCAGCGCAGGAGCTTGGATATCAAGTTCAGAGTACATCCGGAGACCTCCTTCTCCCCTGGGAACTAGGATCACGACAGGAAGAAAGCGGGTCAATTTATCTATGTCTTTGAGCCCAACGGTTTGGAGCTGACTGAAGAGGTGTTTCGGCTCTTCGGTCAGCAAGGACATATTTCCCGTATCGGTTTTTCTTGATGAATGCTTCTGATCGGCCCTGTGGGTCCTCGATCGTTTCAGCGCTCTGCATGGAACTGCACCCACTGCCCCGGTAGCCAATGCCAGCGGGGGTGTGGCAAGAAACTCTCGTCGAGATCGGTTCACTGCCTCCGGTTGGATGTTCTCAATCTTCATTCTGGTTTCTCCTTTTGAAGCTTGACGACGTAATGCGTACTGCTCAAAGTGCTGCTCAGACCGGAGGGTAACTCATCTGTCTATTCGGATTGCAAGTGAAGTGCCATTTGCTTGGGTCACTCCAAAGAATATGAAAAGAGAGCGTAATCTCCAGCAGAGTGTGCGATTTGTCATCCGGAAATGAGAGAGCGGCGCGGATGAAGAACGAGAAGTGGAGAACAAAGTCAGCCGACCTTTCGCCACCCGCGACAAGATTTCGACAGTTAGGTAATACGTACGGGGCTTCGCGATTGACCACCGGATTCGATCGGCAGGGCGTCTCAACTGAGGATGCGGCGGCAAGTGGCTTGGATCGTCGTTGCTGAGATATATCTATCCCTCTTGAGCGATGCTCAAAGGCACGGTTCCAAGTTGTATGCATCCGCATTGAACGGGCGTAATTCGGAAGGATCTGCGAGACCAGACCGGTGGAATCACGTTTGGATCACAGCGCTGAAGATGTCGACCACTCGGTGTTTGTGGCGAAATATCGGCAATTAGGCCGTGCCCGCGCAGGAAAGGAAGCATGAATCCAGCGCGAGATGAAGTGATCGTAGTCGCGTTGTGAACGGCGGGGACCGATGTGAGTCCATCGATCAGTATCGTTAAGCGCCTCTTAAAGATTCACTCGAAGAGCCGTGGAAGCTTTTCGATACCCGACTGGCTCGCACTCTTTGACAGGGAATGCCCTGCGTGCAAGGGGGCACCGATGTGGATTGCATGTGGCATCAAGATTGCAGGAAGTCAGATGAGTTATGAATCGACCTATTCATGTTACTCGATGTGATCAGACGGAAATAGTGTCTGACTCAGTGAGTATTAGCTGAACGGAGATTGGAAGCAAACAAATGTATTATTGGCAAGCTCTCGTTGGCCGTTTAGTATCGACACAATTGAAGGCCATTCTCTTGAAGGGGATGTTTCAGCACGACAGATCCTCGATTGCAGAATCAGGACAAAACAAAGCTCGATGGGCAGGAAGAGGAAGCTGTGCCAAACGACAATCAATTAAACCCGCATGTTTCGCCAGAAGTATCAGACTCGCACGCCTTTCTATCGCGCAGGCAAGTTCTTATCGGCGGCGCAACGATTGTAACAGCGATAAATTTACCCTTAGCTGCTTCTGCTCTTGGGCGCACAGCTGAGAAGCCACCAAGACCACATCGACAGAATCAAGGAGAAATGAGAATGAATACGATCACAACCAAGGACGGGACATCCATCTACTACAAGGATTGGGGAAGCGGTAAACCGATTACCTTTTCTCACGGTTGGCCGCTTAGTGCGGATGCCTGGGATGCACAGATGCTCTTTCTAGGCCAGCAGGGCTACCGGGTGATTGCCCACGACCGGCGCGGTCACGGCCGCTCTGGCCAGACGTGGACGGGTAACGACATGGACACGTACGCAGACGATCTCGCCGAGCTGATTGAAGCGCTCGATCTGAAGGACCTGACCATGGTTGGCCATTCAACGGGTGGCGGCGAGGTGGCGCGTTACATTGGCCGGCATGGCAACAAGCGTGTATCGAAAGCTGTGCTGATCGCCTCTGTCCCACCGCTGATGCTGAAGACGGATAAGAATCCCGGAGGTCTGCCACTTTCGGTGTTCGACCAGATTCGTGCCGGTGTGACCGGAGATCGGTCGCAGTTCTACAGGGATCTGAGCATTCCGTTCTACGGATACAACAAGCCGGACGCAAAACCTTCTGAAGGCGTAAAGGACCAGTTCTGGCGTTTGGGAATGCAGTCTTCAATCATCGGATCATACGACTGCATCAAGGCTTTCTCTGAGACGGACTTTACCGAGGATCTCAAGAAGATGGAAGTACCGACGCTGGTTCTTCAAGGAGACGCCGATCAAATTGTTCCCATCGAGGATGCGTCGTACCTTACCGCCAAGATTGTCAAGAATGCGACTCTCGATGTAATTCCTGGTGCGCCGCATGGACTCTGCACGACACATGCAGACATTGTGAACCAGCACCTGCTTGCATTTCTGCAGAAGAACTAGGCGGGTGAGGACTGCATCCAGGCAGGAGGGCGGGTTCCCGTCCTCCTGTTCTTTTTTGTCCATTTTCGTAGCTTCGCTTGTGAATCGAAGCCACGCAGAAGACTGAGGCCTGCTCTAAGTGATAAGTGATAGCTGTGGATTGCTTGCAGATTCTAGCGAGAATGCCATACACGAGACACGCCGCCGATGCCTTTCCTGGCATGACGACGGCGTGGCTTGTACTCAGCGGGAGACTGGTTGGCCTCAGCCCGCAGAAGGAAGGTAGGGGAAGGTCTTTTGTGGCTTGGACGTAACCGATTCCTTTCCGATCCCAAGCTGGATTGGAGTGTTTGCAGCAGTCGAAAACATAACATTGGGTGCGTTGTCGGTGAGGGAACGGCCGTTCCACTCGACGAAACCAAGAGATGCCTGCGTGCCGACCACGTACGGGAGCATGTTGGGGAGCAACCGATGCGCAATCTTCTCTCCATAGGCCTGGGGATCTTCCGCAGTTCCATATGCGGCAACAACGGCTGCCATTTTCTTGGCTAGAGCGTCTCCCCAGGTTGCGAAATCGTCGGCCGGGCGGCCGGCATTGAGGCTATTGCCGAGATCTTCGTTGTATTGCGCAAACAACGGTGGGATCATCGGGAGCCCTATGCGATTGATCGATCGCCAACCCCCGGCATCCGTGGCCAGCGTGGATACCGCCCACACACCGATCTTCCGGTTATCGCCCGCACCGGCAAGCAACTCGCTATCCGGCAACTCCAACACAATCGAATACACGGTCTGTCCAGCGAAGAAATTCTTCGCTTGACTCGGATCCCAGCCGGCCAGGTTCACAACGGTGCCGTCTTGAAAAGCGTGACCCACCGCGTGCAGCACAGTTGGCTCAATCCAAAAAGGGTCACCGGCATGGCCGGCCCAAACGTGTAGGCCGGATGGGGTCGTAACAGCTTCGTCTGTCGTTCCTAGAGCGATGACCGTACCAGCTGCGTGCGGATCGACTGCGTCTACCCCAGTAATGCGCCGAACGGTATAGCGCTGCTTCCCGTGGTCGTCACGCTCATCGAATGTGAGGCGGTAGGTCACCTCTTCAACAGCATCGCCGTTGAGATCGACTTTGAATTCGTACATGCCCTCCGGATGGTAGCCGGGAACTGTGGGCTTGCCGAGAGAGTGGCAGACGTTGATCACGAATGCGGTGCCGAACTGGCCGCGGAATACGTAAAGATCGGTGATGTCAAGACGAACGTCCTGACGAGCGATTGGTGAGTCGAGATGGTGAGACATGATTTCTCCTTTGGTGTTTGCGGAATGTGAGTTGGGCTTGCCCTCGATCAATAGAGCCGAGGCGGCCCGTGGCAGACTCATTCCCGTCGCTATAATTGCGCCGCCAATAAGAGCTCTCCGGCGCGACATATCCGTGCTCTTGTTTGTCGTTGCCGCGGAAACATACACTTTTTCGATTGGTAGCATCTGAGTATGAGCCTCCTTCGATAGAAGAGAATCTGTAAGTGCGTCGGAGCGCACCAAGAATACTGCCGACCCCGTGAAGCGATCTGGTTGGATGCTACTAGGGGTCGAAAAGGGTGTCCATCATACATTTGTTTTATGGAAGAGTAGGTAGCATAGATGCCTTCAAACGTTGACTCACTTAAACAAGTCTAATGCGTATTCATGCAGTTTCTGACTCGCGTAGTGTCTATACCTCAGCGTGAACTGCTTTCCCCGTGGTGGTAGTCGTTCGTGCTGCTTATGGAGCCTTTGATTGTCACCAATTACTGGCTCTCGATTTGATCAGAAAGATGGCAAGCCAATCATACGTTTGTTTAGCATCGGCGGCTGCGGCAGCATAGTAGATTCAGAGGATACGGCAATCACTCATGCGCTTGTAGCCTTGTGGAGGATTGGAGGACCAATATGCCTAATGAAGACTTGAAAAGAGATGTTGATGAGAATGAAGCAAAGCTCGAAGAACTGGAGAGAGGGGAGCAGGCGCTCGAAGCCCCGGTGAAGGAAGAGCGTCCGGGCGTTCATGGATGGCGGTCAAGCAAATGATCCCTGCGAGCGTCACCGCGTACATCCAGATCAACCATCTCATGGATAGGCGCCATCCAGCCCCATAGAATTCGCGGAAGAGGAGGAGCGCTGAAATGTTCGCCAAAAGTCCGATGAGTTTGCCAAAGACTACCAGGGGAGGTTCGGCTCGGCCGTCCCATGCGGAAAGAAAGATGCTGCGGAGGACAGGCGCCATGCCGTAGGGCACGGCAAAGAGACCAAACCAAAGAAGGATGCGTTCACGAGAGAAAATGGTGCCGAAATTGGCGCAAAGAGAAAGAACCCCCAGCGCGAAAATAGCTGAGCCGGCAAGAGCCTCTACTAGATGTTCTTGAAATTGCATAGAGTCCGCGAGTCAGTCAAGTGTCCCGCCGAGCGTTCATTTCCAAACCTGGATTCCAGACGCATCCCTCAGGGAGCGTGGGCGCGAATTAGCGACCTCTAGACCTTGCTACCGCCCCATCCGCTCTTGCAAGTGCAATGCAGCTATTTCGGAGGAAAATGTTTAAACATCTTGTCGATGTCTTTCTGGAGTTTCCCGATGTTCTTGTCGGCGTTGGAAGAAAGGTCGTCACTGTCTGTGCCGCGCCAGACAAGTTTGTGATTATTCGCGTCGAAGATGTCAATAATAACATTGCCGACTTTCGTGACTTCAGTCGTGGTTGTAGAAAGTCCATCTCCACCAAAACCGCGCCACCGCCAACCACCAAAGCCGTCATAGAATGTTTCGAGAGTCTGCTGCTTCTCAATGCGGCGAAAGGCGCCTACCATTGCGCTGCCTCCTGTATCGACTTTGGTCCATCCGTTCGAAGCGAGTCGCGCGTCAACGTCTTGCTTGAGCCGATCGTCCCACAGGGAATCCCCGGCTTGGACCTTCAGCCAGGAGTAGGTCTTGTAAGATGCAAAGTTAGCGCTATGGTCAAAGTCGGTGTGAACCTGTGCGTTCAAAGACACAACGCCGGCAAACAGGAAAACGCCGAACACGAAGAGAGCGACCTTCAGTTTCATCGGAAATATCCTCCTGCATCAGGCATTGCAATCGTATTGCAAACACAGGGGGGACAGGACTATTATCGTGGTTCTCTACGAGATCCGTCAAAACGCGCGTGATCTCGACCGTTCGTTTGCTGCGTCGATGATCCGACGGTTCGAAGCATTATGACGAGTCCCCCTATAAATCACCGTGTCTCGAACCTGCCCGGAAATCGGAATTAGAAGAAACAACGAAAAACGCTCCCCATTGCGTGCAATCGCTTCGATTTCCGTCGGCGTTCCTGTCGAGATTTCGACAAGGACTGACGTGAATACGACAGTGTGCGCTGCATTAATCGATTCGTTTCGATGAGCTACAGCGCGCCGTGTATAGGCTGTCAAGTGCTCAAAGAAAGAGAGCGCGCAAAACTTCGTATTCGCTTGACGCGATTGGTCGATCTGGCGAGTGGATTGCTCCGTCAAAACGGTAGGACGCGTCCGATGATGGATCGCGCCGGAACAGGGAGGGACGGTATATAAATCAAGTGAGGCGGAGGCTATATGAATGTTAGTTTTTCTGGACGAGCAACCGTAGCGCGTGCCATTTCACGGAGGGGGCAGGGTGCCTCTCCAAGAGCGATCTGACCATTAAGGTCAATGACCCTGGCTCCATTCGGCTCCCGGTTGTTCAGCTTCAAGCCCGCGAACTGTTCTGATTGTCGGTGCTCTCCGATTTGATCCAGAACATCGGACTGCGACGCCGATCAGCTAATTGCGAAGGATTGTTCAGCGGATTCCATGAATCTGCTTTCAGACAGAACAGCGCTTGACGACGCTCTGGTTGCGGGCCTAGTGATGCCCAGACGCTGCATCCGAGAGATAAGCGTGCTTCTTGGAAGTCCAAGGCGAGCGGCGGCTCCGCTGCGCCCGCTCAGAGTCCAGTTTGATTCGTTGAGAATACGCTCAATATGAGCGCGCTCAGCGTCTGCGAGTGTGATCGGATTCGAAGAATGAGCCGCCGAGAGAAGGTTCTGCAACTCGATGGCGCGGGGGGAGAGCGTGCTGTTCGGGGAAGTGATCATTGCCCGTTCAACGAAGTTCTGAAGTTCGCGTATATTACCTGGCCAGTGATGCTTCATCAGTTGTTCAAGGAGGTCGACAGGAACACGATCGATCTGTTTGCCGAGCCGGTTATTGAAATGTTCCAAAAAATGTTGAATAAGCAACGGGATATCTTCTTTGCGATCGCGCAGCGCAGGTAGCATTATTGTGAAGACGTTCAAACGATAGTAGAGATCGGCGCGGAATTTCTTGTCGTTTACCATTTCCTGCAAATGCAGGTTTGTTGCGGCGACAATGCGAACATCCACGTGCATGGAGCGCGTACTTCCAAGCCGTTCGAACTGCTGCTCCTGAAGAACACGGAGCAGCTTTGGCTGCAGTTCTAGAGGAAGGTCTCCGATCTCGTCGAGGAACAATGTCCCTCCATGTGCGGCGTGAAAGCGCCCGACGGTCTGAGTGACAGCACCGGTGAAAGCCCCTTTCTCATGTCCAAAAAGCTCGCTTTCGAGGAGTGCGGCCGGAATTGCCGCACAATTGATTGCGACAAATGGACGATGCCGTCGAGGCCCGTTATCGTGGATTGCCCGAGCGACCACTTCCTTTCCAGTCCCTGTTTCTCCGTGAATGAGAACAGCGCAATCGAGTGGAGCAATAATTTGGATATCGTCCATAACGTTGCGGAATGCTTTGCTTGAACCTATAAGCCTATCGAGATTCATGAAAATGACCTCCCAACCGTGAAATACAGTTCTTGTTTAGCGTGCCCTAAAGCAAAGGACTTCTGGCTCGGTGAATGTACTGCTGGAGATCGTGCCTTACGGAAGAGGCCGTAAGGCCGATTGCCTCGAATTTCCAGAGGCGGTTTGATGGATCCTGAGTAGTGCCGGACATCGTACAGATTGAAACCATCCTAACTAGCGGTCGCCCCGCCGCCAATTATCTCTTTGTATGTACCGCGTGTTGGGTGAACCTATACAAACAGATAACTGTGACTTCTTAAGTTCCACAATACAATCCAAAGAGACGATGGTCTTACGCAACTTCGATGGTCTTAGGCATTCGCCGATGGGATCTTGAGGCGCATTGGCGATCTGGCGCGGATTTTGCGTTGTTCCGGCGATATTCGCGTCACTCGGGCGTAATCTGGGATGGCGGTTTTCCATTAACCCGTAGCACCCAAGTTTCCCTGAGACTGCCGTTCTGGGCCGATGAACCGCACAAGGGGATAAAGCTCAGCGCTTAAGTTCGAAAGAGCATGATTCTCGAGCGTCGCGAGAAGTTCTCGACGCCGATTTACGCTGGCCGGGAGAAGAAACGAAATGAGAAGACTCATCATTCTTGTCATATCAGGAATCTTTGCATTCGGAATGCTGCAATTTGTGCGCCCAAATATTCAGTCTGAGCCTGCAACAGCCGAAATGCAGATTCCTCCTGAAGTGCGGCATGTCCTGGAGAAAAACTGCTACAGCTGCCACTCAAATCAGCGACACCTTGCATGGTTCGACGAATTGGTGCCGGGCTATTGGCTGGTGCGCCACGACATTCTGACCGCTCGCGAGCATCTGAATTTCTCGACGCTGGGTTCAAAGCCGGCTGCCGTGCAGAGGGCCACGCTCTATGAGGCTGTCAATATGATCCAGCTCGGTGCCATGCCTCTCCCGAGTTTCAAGATGCTGCATCCTGAAGCGAACGTGACTCCCGAAGAACTGGCCGTCCTGAAAACGTATCTCGCACCATGGCGCACCGCACCAACTCAATCCGCGAGCACCACGGCAGCGGGTGGCGCCCCTTCCATTACATCGGTGGCCCTTGCGGCCTCAGCGACCCACACGCCGATAGTGTTGACGTCTGTACAGCCGGAATTCAATGGATTCGCGTTCGATTCCAACTTCGAAAGCTGGAAGCTCCTGAGCACGACAGATCGTGGTGACAATAATACCTTCCGATTTATCCTCGGCAATGACATCGCCGTAAAGGCTGAGCAGTCTGGGGACACTAAGCCCTGGCCGGATGGAGCGCGCCTGGCAAAACTTGCGTGGCAACAGGAGCTTGGATCAGACGGATTAATGCATCCGGGCAGGTTTGTTCAAGTGGAACTGATGCTCAAGGATAGTCGACGCTTCAAAGATGCCGAGGGATGGGATTGGGGCCGTTGGAGGGGACTCGATCTGAAGCCCTACGGGAATGATGCTCAGTTTGTAAACGAGTGCACGAGTTGCCATCTGCCCGTGCGCGGCAACGACTATGTTTATACGCTGCCGATCACAACGATGAAGGTAAAAGGAAACGAGATCGTCAACAACGAAGCCGCCGCGCTTCCACAGAGCCTTCCATTTCAGCCGCTCGGTTGGAACGCAATCACTATGTATGTCGATCCAAGGACCCGTACAACTGCGACACTGTTCGGCAACGACGTGGCCATGCGGACGGTGAAGCCGCGAACCCCGATGCCGTCTGTTGCGACAAGGTCCGATTATGGTGCTGGCGCGGTGTTAGCGTTAGTCACCTGGGTGCAGCGCGATGATCCGCATTGGTTTGGAGGGCGTGTACCACAGACGCCTATGGCCGTGGAGTTTGTCGAACTGAATAGTTCTCAAACGAAGAGCTATTCGCGCTATGATGGTTCGGGACAAATCCAGGATCGGACGGGAACGGGTACAGCGTTGCAACGAACGAATTTCATGCTTGGCTTGGCTCCCGCGCAAATGCCCTAGTGTTCTGTCTCTAAGGTTTTTCGCATTTGCTCGACATGAATTCTCAGGCCGTAGACTATCAAAAAGCAGGTCCTTCGACTCCGCTGAAAGACGCTTCGCTCAGGATGACAGGTCTTTTTAACATGAACATGGGGGACAGGACACTTAGTGCGAACCGACTCTCTTTCAATTTCGGAGAGAAGGTAATATCGAGTTGTCAAACGCGGAGTTCGGCTTCGTCCGACAGAGAGGGTGCGGGGGCGCCGTGTTACATCGATCAAAAAAACTGGTGCGAGAGAAGCGATCGTCAGGCGTACCGAAACAGCGCCTTGAATCCATAATCCATGTGTTGCTGTATGTGGCAGTGGAAGAGGGATAGGCCGGGCTGGTCGGCGGTGAAATCGACAATGGCGCGGCCATAATACGGAACGACGACGGTATCTTTGATAATGCCGGCCGTCTTTTTGCCGTTGATCTCGGCCAGGTCCCACAGATGGCGGTGAAGGTGCATGGGATGGGCATCGTCGGTGCGGTTGCGCATGATGAGCCGATAACGCGTACCCTGCTGCAGCACGATCTCGCGCTCATGAGGGTAGGGCTTGCCGTTCACCAGCCAGAGATTGAACTTGCCCGCTCCACCTGGAATCTTGGTAAAGATCAGTTCGATGGTTTCTTGCGGAACCGGTGAGTTTAATTCGGCCGTCCCCGGATTCGGCGTCCCAAAAATGGTGTAGTCCCAGCGGGCTTTCGATGGATCGATCCATTGTGGCTGACGATGCTGTCCCGCGTACTCGACTACTACGCCAAGGCCTGACTCGCGAATCATTTTTTCAGTCGAGCCGAGAATCCAGATGCCCGGATTATTCATTTGGACAACCACATCGATGCGTTCGCCCGCGCCGAGAAAGATGGAATCGAGTACCTGTGGCGCCGGAACGGGGTTTCCGTCGAGCGCGATCACCTTCATTTTGTGGCCGGAAAATGCGATGCGGCGGTTCTCGATTGCGCTCGCGTTCAGAAAATGAATCAGCAGGCGCTGGCCTTCGCGAACGCGGATCGGTTCGCCGGATCCAAGCGCCTTGTCGTTGATGGAGTAGGTCATGGAGCCGACCTCGAGGCCGCCGGGATCCGTGTTCAGCGTCGCCGGCTTCTCCAGCAGCGGGCCATCGTGGGTATCGTCGTCATCGTCGTCCATTGTGCCGGTAAAAAATGGCTCCCAATCGCGCAGGGACAGGAACAGCTCTTGGTCGTAATGGCCGGGGTCGTTGCCGCTATCGACGTAGACGAATCCGAATTGGCCGGTATACGCGCCCTTGTGCAGGTCGTCCATAGCCATAGCATGCGAGTGGTACCATCGCGATCCAACTGGACCGGGCGTGAATCGCAAGCGGCGTCGGCCGTGCGGAGGCACAGGCGGCGAACCTTCCTCCTCCGTGCCATCCACCTCGGCGGGAATGAGCATGCCGTGCCAATGCACCAACTCAGGCGTGTCCGTATCGTTGATTACATCCACCGTTACCGGCTTCCCCTCCCGCATACGCAGCACTGGGCCCGGTGACGTGCCGTTGTAGCCGATGGTGGATAGAATGTGAGAACGGTCAAGTTCGACGGTAACCGGTGCGATGCGAAGCGTATAGTCCGCGTCCCTGATCGGTTGTGTCCCTGATGGAGACATCCCCATCCCGGCCTGCGCCCAAAGCAGCAGCCGGGCCGCTCCCGCCTGCGCCAGGGCCATGCCGCCAAGTTCAAGCAGATCACGCCGTCTCAAAACTGTGCCCGCCTCACTCCGTGAATGCCGCTCTTGCGGCGGTCGTCCTTCACTGCATAGTCTCACGCTCAAATCGGCCAGGACAAGCGTGACCATGAAAAGCTGCAAAAAGCGTTGGCTTTGGACGGATCGCAACCAAGTGCGTGGCTGTTCCGTCTAACCTGCAAGCGTCTGGTGCTCTCGCGTACATTCCCCTTCCGCGGAGGTCCCCGTATGAAGCTCTGGCACGTCGCACTGGCAACCTTGGCGGCTGCAGGCTGCGGCATTGGGTTGTCGGCATTTCAGCGTACGGCGGACTTCGGATTCGGTAACGACGACTCGCCATCGAATGTGAAGGCTGAGTTCTATTGGTCGCGCCTCGCCTATACCTCGGACATGGAAAGCTTTGGCGGCAATAACGGAGGCTTCCGTGGATGGAGTGCTTGGTCGCGTGACTATCCCAAGGCCGACCGGCAGTTTCTTATCGCCATGCGCCGCCTCACGCGGATCGACGGCCGGCCAACGGAACAGGTAGTTCGGCTCGATTCCGATGAGATTTTTAACTACCCGTGGATCTACGCGGTCCAGGTGCAACGGTGGTCGTTTAGCGATGCCGAGGCGAAGCGTTTGCGCGAGTACCTGTTGAAGGGCGGCTTTCTGATGGTCGATGACTTCCACGGCACGGAGGACTGGGAGAATTTCATGAATGGAATGCGGCAGGTGTTGCCCGACCGGCCTGTCGAGGATCTGCAGAGCAACGATGAAATCTTCCACACACTCTACGATATCGATGACAAGATGCAGATACCAGGCGAGCAGTGGATTCGCACCGGCCGCACTTACGAGAAGGATGGCTATCAGCCCAAGTGGCGCGCGATTCGCGACGACAAGGGCCGCATTATCGTTGCCATATGCCATAACATGCACCTAGGCGATGCGTGGGAGTGGGCCGACGATCCGAACTATCCGGAAACCTTCGCTTCAATGGCCTTCCGCGTGGGCCTTGATTATATCCTCTATGGCATGACGCATTAGGGGATGCATACGCGGTCGTTCAGGACTTTTGACATCCATGTTTCAGTTCCTCTTCAAGTATCCGAGTCCGGTTTTCACCAAGGGACGATTCGTGCTGCTCGGCACGTGGCCTGCCTGGCTGCTGCCGGTCTTGATCGTCGCAGGCGCGGGGGGGCTCGCAGTTTTGATCGGCTGGCGATTGCGCGGCGCGACGGGATCTCAAAACGCCATGGGGCCGCGAAACTGGCGCGCATGGGTAGTCTGGGGATCGCAGTCGGCAATGCTGGCGCTGGTGTTGCTGTTGCTATGGCAGCCGGCAATGATGGTTGGCGAGTTGAGCTCGCGGCAGAACATCATCGCCGTGGTAGTGGACGACTCCCGCAGCATGAACATCGTGGATAGTGACGGCAAGACGCGCGAGGCCGCGGCGATTCAGGCGCTCGAGGGTGGAGTTCTTTCCGGGCTGCGCGAGCGGTTTCAGACTCGTCTTTATCGGCTGGGAAACAAGCTTGCCCTTGTGGATGGACCGCGAGGGATTGCGCCAACGGAAAACACCACACACATCGACGATGGCCTCAAGCAGCTCGTCGACGAAACATCGGATTTGCCAGTGGGAGCAGTGGTGCTGTTAACAGACGGCGCAAATAACACAGCGGGGATGAGCGGCCCCGGTATAGGCTCCGACACGCTGCAGGCGCTGCGCAACCGTCGTTTGCCGGTGCATACCGTAGGATTCGGAATGCAGCAACACGCGCATGACGTGGAAATGGAGGACGTGAGTGTTGCGGCAAGGGCTCAAGCCAATGCACGCATCGCTGCAACCATCAGCTTTACACAACACGGCTATGCCGGCCGGAAGGCCACGCTCACTGTTCGGGATGGCGACAAGACGCTGGTGGCGCGAGAAATAACGCTTGCAGCCGACGGTCGAATCCAAAGCGAGCCGCTCTTTTTCCCAATCGGCTCCGCAGGTGCAAAGAGCTTGGTATTCGGCGTCGAACCGCTTGCCGGGGAAGAGAATCTCAACAACAATGCGATGACGCGGCCGGTACTTGTCAGCGATGCAAAACGCCGCATTCTGTATATAGAGGGCGAGCCGCGCTGGGAGTTTAAGTTTGTCCGGCGTGCGGAAGAGGACGATCCGACGGTACAGCTCGTATCGATGCTGCGCACCAGCGAAAACAAAATCTACCGGCAGGGCATCAGCGATCCGAGCGAGCTGGCAGACGGATTTCCTGTCCGGCCGGAGGATTTGTTTGGTTATGCAGGCATCGTCATCGGCTCGGTCGATGCCGATTATTTCACTCCTATGCAGCAGGAGTTATTGCGCGAGTATGTCGATCGCCGCGGCGGCGGCATACTATTTCTTGGTGGCCGCTCGTCGCTGAGTGACGGAGCCTGGGGTGCATCGAGCATGAACGAGTTGCTACCGACTTTTCTCCCGCCAGGGCGAAACAACTTCCATCGCAACCGCGCGACCGTGGAATTGACAGTGGCTGGAGTTGATTCGCCGATAACCAGACTGCTCGACGATCCGGCGAAAAATGAAGACCGCTGGAGGAAACTGACCTATCTGGCCGACTACGAGGACGCCGGTTCGCCCAAGCCTGGCGCTACTGTTTTGGCGAATCTGAACGCGGGACCGCGCAAGTTGCCGCTGCTCATAACGCAAAATTACGGCCATGGCCGCACGGCGATCATGGCGACTGGAGGCACATGGCGCTGGCAGATGAGCGAGGCACTGGGCGATCCGTCGCACGATCTTTTTTGGCAGCAGCTTTTGCGGTGGCTTGTGGCTGAGTCGCCTGGCCCCGTTGAAGCGTCGATGCCGGCGCGGACGCTAATGGATGAGGGCCGCGTGCAGTTGAAGGTGCAGGTTCGCGACCAGCAGTTTCAACCGGAAGTGGCCGCTCAAGTCAGCGCGCGCATTGTTGGCCCCGATGGTTTGAATGCCCTGGTGGATCTGACGCCGGCGCAGGATTCGCCTGGCTTGTTTCAGACGGAATGGATAGCAGAGAAGCCTGGAACCTATCTCGCAGAAGTGACGGCGGAATCCGTGGGCGACCATCCTCGGCAAATGGGCCGTGACGTACTGACATTTCAGCGCGAAGACGGTGTCGCGGAGAACTTCCACACCGAACAGAATCGTCCTCTCTTGGAGCAACTCGCATCCGACACAGGAGGGCGTTTTTGGGAGCCTTCTGAGTTGAAAAACCTGCCTCGGGACATCTCCTACTCGGAAGCAGGGATTTCCGTCCGAACGACCAAGGAGCTTTGGGATATGCCGATCGTCTTTCTTTTGCTTCTTGGCTTGCCAACGACCGAGTGGCTTCTGCGCCGGAAGTGGGGAGTAATATGAAGCGCGCTCTGCTGCTGGCGATGGCGTTTGTGTTCGCAATGCAGGCGCGCGCGGCGACATATTACGTGGTGGTGGCCGGCCTTGGCGGGGAACCGGATTATGAGCAGCGCTTTTCCGCTGCGGCGAAGGATCTCGACAGGATATTCAAGGCTTCAGGTGGAACGGCGCATGTGTGGACGCTGACGGGCGCACAAGCCACGGCCTCGAAATTGAGGGAGACGCTTGACGAGGTGGCACGCGATGCCAAAGCTGACGACGACTTCGCAATCATCCTCATCGGCCATGGGTCCTTCGACGGCGTTGAATACAAGTTCAATCTCGTTGGGCCGGACTTGACGGCAGTTGAGATCGCGACAATGTGCGACCGCATCGCGACGCGGCGCCAACTGGTCGTCGATGCGACCAGCGCCAGCGGTGGCGCGGTGGAGGCTCTTGAGCGGCCCGGACGCGCGGTTATCGCTGCGACCAAGTCCGGCGCGGAAAAAAACGCGACGGTCTTCGCACGCTACTGGGTTGAGGCGCTCGAGGATCCTTCGACCGACACTGACAAGAGCGATTCCATCAGCGCGATGGAGGCCTTCACTTATGCGACGAAGAAGACTGCGGCGTTTTACGACTCCCAGAAGCGGCTGGCTACGGAACACGCAGTGTTCGATGACGTTGGCTCCGGTGAAGCGGTGCGTGAGGCCGCAAATGGACGGGGCCTGCTCATGTCCAGCTTCATCGTGCTGCGTTTGGGCACAAGCCAGCAGGCGGCTAACGATCCGGCGAAGCGCGCGTTGCTTGCGAAGAAGGAAGAGTTGGAGCAGAAGATTGACGCTCTGAAATACCAGAAAGCTGCCATGGATTCGCAGGACTATAAAAAGCAATTGACAGACGCGCTGCTGGAATTGGCGAAGGTTCAAGAGGAGCTGGACAAATGAAGCGCATGAGCTCCATCCTCGTATTCCTTCTGGCCGCAGTGATATCTGCGCGCGCCGTTGTGCCCGCGGACTGTTGGACGCTGCGAAAGCATGGGCATCGCGAGGGGGCGCAAACGTGCTTCGATGGGCTCACGAGAAGCTCTGAGGCATATTCGCGCGCCGAAGGCTTTTGGGGGCTGGAAGAATGGGATCGGGCAAACGAACAATTTCGTCTTGCCACACAGCACCCGAACAGCGAGGCGAGTTATAAAGTGCGCTGGGGTGTTTTGCTCCATGAGAGATTCAACGATGGCGAAGCGGCCGATCTCTTTCGGGAGGCTCTCGCGAAGGACGCATCAAACGCCGAAGCATATCTTGGCCTCGCCAGGGTCTCTGCGGATGTGTTCGATGAGAAGGCGGCTGAGTATGCAGCGAAGGCCATCGAGCTCGATCCAAAAATGGTCGAGGCGCATGAGTTCCTGGCCAACCTTGCGTTGGCGAACGACGACCGCGATGCAGCAAGTGCAGAGGCAGACAAGGCAATTGCGCTTGCGAACGATGCAATGGATGCGATGGCAACCCATGCTGCGCTCGACCTAATCGCCGACCGTTCTCCAAACGAGTGGTTCGCGAAGATCGCGGCGATTAATTCCGGCTATGGCGAGGCCTATGCACGCGTGGCGCGTCAACTCGAGATGCACTACCGCTACGAGGACGCTGTTACATATTACCGCAAGGCAATAGAGGCCGATCCGCACCTATGGGCAGCACATTCAGCGCTCGGCATCGACCTCATGCGCCTAGGCAAAGAAGATGAGCCGCTCAGAGAACTGGAACTGAGCTATAGCAACGGCTATCGCGACGCCGCAACGGTGAATAGCTTACGACTGCTGGATAGTTATAAGAACTTCGTGACCTTTCGCGACAATACGACGATCCTCAAGCTGAACAAGACAGAAGCGGAGTTGTTGTTGCCGTACATGCAAGCGGAATTGCATACCATTCTCGCGACCTATGAGAAGAAGTACCGGATGAAGTTACCGGGCCCGGTGCAGGTGGAGGTCTATCCGGATCATGAGGACTTTGCCGTGCGTACGTCTGGCATGCCTGGGCTGGGCGCCCTTGGCGTTACATTTGGGGAGGTCGTGGCAATGGATAGTCCCTCGGCCCGCAAGCCCGGCGACTTTAACTGGGGCGCAACCCTTTGGCATGAGATGAGCCACGTCTTCATTCTTACAGCTACGAATCATCGAGTGCCGCGGTGGTTCACTGAGGGGCTGGCGGTGCATGAGGAAGGGGAGCGCTCGGCGGAGTGGAGAAACAATCCTACTCCCGAGGTGCTCATCGCCATTCGCGACAAGAAACTGCTGCCGGTGGACAAACTCGATCGTGGTTTTGTTTATCCGCAATATCCTTCGCAGGTGATCGTCTCCTACTTTCAGGCTGGAAGCATTTGCGACTTTGTAAAGGCCAAATGGGGCGAGGAAAAACTCCTCGATATGGTCCACTCCTACGCGAAGTTATTGACGACGCCGCAGGTGGTGCAACAGGACCTGGGGCTCGCATCCACGGAGTTCGACAAGCAGTATCTCGCGTGGCTTGACGGCAAGTATGCCGCGGAGTCCGCACGCTTCGACGAATGGCGCGCAAAGCTGAAGACGTTAGTAGGTGCAGCGGAGCAGAAGCAATACGATAAATTGCTGCAACAGGGGCCTGCGATATTGGCGATGTTTCCCGAGTATGTGGGTGATGCAAATGTCTACGAGTTATTGGCCGACGCGGATAAGGCGGTGGGAGATGCGAGATCAGAGGATTCAGTACTGTTTGAGTACGAGCGCGCGGGCGGTGGGCAGCCTGCGTTGCTAGAGCGCCTGGCGACGTTGCAGGAGACCGCTGGAAAGAAGGCCGAAGCTGAGGCCACACTGGAGCGCTTGAATTACATTTACCCGGTGAAGGACGAGGAACTGCATCGGCGACTTGGCGATCTGTTGTACGGTGAGAAGAATTACGATGGCGCAATCCGCGAATACGGCGCCCGAGTTGCATCAAATCCTCTGGACAAGGCCGGCGCGGAGTTCAATCTTGCCCAGGCATATTATGCTTCAGGCCAGAGAGACAAGGCTCAGGAAAGTGTGCTGGCCGCGCTTGAAACCGCTCCGGGTTATCGCCCGGCGCAGAAATTGCTTCTGGAGTTGCAGCAACAGCCAGCAAAATCGAATTGAGAAAAGGAAAGGAAATCGATGGCTTCATTTGCCGCGTCGAATCCGGATGTCGGACAACTCCAGCACCAAATTGAACGCTTCCATCGCGTGCGAGAGGGAATCGTAAAGCAGGTGCGCGAGGTGATCGTGGGGCAGGACGAAGTTCTCGACCAGGTGCTGATCGCTCTCTTCGTTGGCGGCCATTGCCTGTTGACAGGCATGCCCGGCACGGCGAAAACCCTGATGGTGCGGACCATTGCTGAAGCTTTAGGATTGCAGTTTCGGCGCATACAGTTCACGCCGGACTTGATGCCCTCCGACATCACGGGCACCGACATCATCGAAGAGGATCTAACCACCGGCCATCGCAAGTGGACATTTGTCGAAGGGCCTATCTTCGGCAATATTCTTCTTGCCGACGAAATTAACCGCACGCCGCCGAAGACTCAGTCCGCACTGCTGGAAGCAATGCAGGAGCACTCATGCACCGTGCGCGGGCAACTGTATCGGCTACCTGAACCGTTCTTTGTACTGGCAACGCAGAACCCGATCGAACTGGAAGGCACGTACCCGCTGCCGGAAGCACAACTGGATCGTTTTCTCTTCAATTCGATTCTTGAATACTTGAACGCCGAAGACGAATTGAAGGTCGTTGACATGACGACTGCAACGCGCATGACAAAGATTCAGGTGGTGACTTCTGCCGAGGATCTGATCGAGTTTCAGCGATTGGTGCGGATGGTACCTATCGCTGAATCGCTTGCAAAATACGTTGTGAGCCTGGTGCGCGCAACCCGGCCCAAGAGTGATAACGCGCCGGAATTCGTGAAGAAATATGTGAATTACGGAGGCAGCACCCGCGCGGCGCAGTTTATTGTTCTGGCCGCGAAGGCACGAGCGCTTTCCCGGAAGCGCTATCACGTGACCTATGACGACATCACCTCGGTCGCGGCTCCGGTGCTACGGCATCGCGTTCTGTTGAACTTTCATGCCGAGTCCGACCGCATTGATACGGACGAGATACTCAACCAACTGATTGCGCATTTGCCGCGCCAGAAGGAGAGTTAATGCAACGATTCCTCGATCCAACGGTATTGGCCGGCATCTCCTCGTTGGATTTGCTCGCAAAGACGGTGGTGGACGGATTTGTGGCCGGACTGCATCGTTCGCCGGATTTTGGCTTCAGCCAGGAATTCGCCGAGTACCGCGCATACGTCCCGGGAGACGATCTACGTCATGTGGACTGGAACCTGTTTGCACGCACAGAGCGTTGTTACCTGAAACGCTATCGCGGAGAAACGAACAGCCAGCTCACGGTCCTGCTGGATGCGAGCAATTCAATGCAATATTCCTCTGGACCTACGAAGAAAATGGATTATGCCCGATTTATTGCGGCTTCGCTCTTTTACCTCGCAATTCGAAATCAACGCGATGCCGCGGGCCTGATTGTTTTTGATGATGAGGTACGCGACTATGTGCGGCCATCTACGCGGCAAGGGCAGCTCGCGCGCCTCTTTGCGGTTTTGGAGCGGGCTGAGCCACACGCTCGCACAGATTTTCAAAAGCCGCTACGGCATTTCCAGGAGCTTTTGCACCGGCGCGGTATCGTCATTGTGATTTCAGACTTCTACGAGGACCCTGCAGCGGTTGTGCGTGCGATTGAGCCACTGCGCTTTCATGGCAACGAGGTGGTGCTGTTTCATATTCTCGATCGGCAGGAAATACGGCCGGAGTTGAAAGGATCGGCGATCCTGATCGATCTCGAAACCGATGAGAAGTTTGAAGTCGTTCCCGAATACGCGAAGACTTCCTATCGTGTAAAAGTAGACGCGCACATTGAGCAGCTTCGCTCTCGCACGCGCGCAGCGGGCATGGATTATCAACTGCTGGTAACCGATCAACCACTCGACGAGTCGCTTCGGGAATATCTATCGCTGCGGCAGGGGACGCACTGATGGGTTTCCTTGCGCCATGGTTTCTGGGAGGCCTGGTGGTGCTGGGCGTGCCGGTATTCGTGCATCTCCTGCGGCGTCATGTAACCACGCCGCGGCCGGTAAGTTCGCTGATGTTCTTCGAGCGAGGGACCCAGAGTTCAACGCGGCACAGGCGGCTTAAGTACCTATTGTTGTTCGCGCTGCGGTTTGCACTTCTACTGATGGTTGTGCTGGCATTCTCGAATCCGTTTGTGCGGCGGGCCGCGGCGGACGCTAACGGACGATTGCTGCTGATCGTGTTGGATCACTCCTTTAGTATGCGGGCTGGAGCGAGGTTTACGGATGCCAAAGAACAGGCACTCGCACTTCTGTCAGCAAAGCCGCACTCGCAGAAGGCGCAGATAATGGCACTCGGTGGACAACTCGAAGTGCTGACGCAGCCGATCGCCGATGAACCACGACTGCGCTCCGCGCTTGAAAGCATCGAGGCGGGCGATGAGCATGGAAACTTCGGCGACCTGGGACGCGGCATTCAGCCGCTGGGCGATACGATTCGTGGGCCAATCGATCTTCACTTGTTCAGCGACATGCAGCGCACTGCCATGCCGGCAAACTTCGCCGACATGGTGCTGCCGGCGAATGTGACTCTTGTATTGCATCCTGCGGCAAAGGGAACAGCGCCGCCGAACTGGACCATCGAAAGCGTGGATGCGCCTTCCGAGCTTTCCGATCCAAAGGACCCCAGACGGTCGCGCGTGAAGGCTGTGGTTGCGGGGTTCGGTACACCGGCAACGGTGAAAACTATAGCGGTCGCGGTGAACGGGAAGACCATTGCGACGCGGAAAGTGAACGTGCCGGCCAATGGGCGCGCAATCGTTGAATTTGCGCTGCTCGATGTGGGGTATGGATTTAACCGCTGCGAAGTCCAAATAGAGGGTGGCGATGGTTTTGCCGCAGACGACGCAAGCGTATTCGCGGTTCGACGTTCCGATCCCGAGCGAGTGCTGTTCGTGCATGGCGCGAACGATCGACGTTCCGCTGCCTACTTCGGCGCCGCTCTCAATGCCGTGGCACGAGCGTCATTCGTGCTGCAATCCGTGAGTACGGGAGAGACCGCAGACATCGATCCATCGAAATACGCTTTTGTCGTTTTATCGGATGCGGTGGTGTTGCCTTCAATCTTTGAGCATACGCTTCAACTTTATGCCGCAAAGGGCGGCAGCGTGCTGATTGCGCTGGGCACCGGTGCGGGGCATGGCGCACGGATTCCGCTGTGGGGCGGAAATGTTCAGAACGTGCATGATTACGCGCGCACGGGGAGCCCGGCAACCATCGGCCAGGTGGACTTTACGCATGCGGCTCTGGAGCAGGCGCAGCCAGTGCGCGACAACGGCGGATGGGAGGAGATCAAAGTCTTCTATGCCGCTGTGGTCGATGCGGGGCAGGCGCGAGTGGCGGCGAGGCTGAGCGATGGCACACCATGGTTGCTTGATAAGCCGCTGGGTGAAGGACATCTGCTGCTGTTGACGTCGGGGCTTGAAAACCTGACCAACGATCTTCCTCTGCATCCGGTCTTTGTGGCTTTCGTCGATCGGACAGCGCGGTACTTGTCGGGGAGCGAGCAGCTAAGCGGATCACGCTTGGTGGATTCGTTTGTGCAACTGCACGCGGCTGGCCAGGCGGTGGGAACGTCGGCGAATGTGGAGGTAATCGACCCCGATGGGCACAGGCCGCTCTCGCTGAGCGAGGCGCGTACTGTACAGACGTTTCGATTGCAGCGGGCGGGCTTCTATCAGATTCGATTTGCGAATGGACGCGACGCGATGATTGGAGTGAACCCCGACCGGCGCGAGTCGGATCTGCAGCCAGTGGCAGAGGATGTGCAGCGGCTTTGGAGCGGGAGTTCGACCGGCGGGACGGCGCTGGCGGACGACGCAAAGCCTGTGGAATTGAAATTTCAATCCATCAGTCTGTGGTGGTACGTTATGCTGCTTGCATTGGCACTGGTGATTGCAGAGTCCTCGGTCGCCAGCGGCTACCTAGTCGCGCAGCGGGAGGAAATATGAGCAAGCAGAGTGAGCTCAATTCCTATATTGCGGAACTGCGACAACGGCTGCGACTCGGAACGTGGTTGCAAGGCGGGGCGATCTTTTTCGCAACCGCGGTCACGATCACAATTGTGCTTGTGCTGGTGCTCAACCGCTTTGCTTTTCCGGCGCATGGAGTTACAGGAGCGCGCTGGGCGCTATTGAGCGCGCTTGCCGCAGCGGCTGTATTCGGCATTGCGTTGCCGCTGTTTCACCTGACGCGCGCACGGGCCGTGCGCCAAGCTGAGGACGCAAATCCAGAGTTGGAGCAGCGGCTAACGACCTTTTACGAGAAGGATCGTAAGAGCGTTGAATCTGCTCAGGCCGATCCGTTTCTGGAATTACTGGCTGCCGATACGCTGGTATTTGCCGAGGACGTGCCGGTATCTTCGATGATTCCGGATAATCGTCTGTTTGCGCTGGGAGGCGCGGGGCTGGCCTGTTTATGCGTGCTGGTGTGGATGATTGCGGCAGGCCCGGGCTATCTGGGTTATGGAGCTTCGCTGCTTTGGACGGGGCCGGCAAGGAACAAGCCTCCGCTATACGCCCTCGCAGTGACACCCGGGAACATTGCCGTGAGACGCAATAGCGATGAGCCAATTGCTGCGCGTGTGTCGGGTATGCGCCCTGAAAAGGTGCAGCTCTTCGCGCATTACCAGAGCACAGCCGGATGGGAACAGGTGACCATGCAGGCGCAGCCGGATTCAGGTGGCGCGGGCCTTTATCAGTTTGTCTTCGCAGGACTGCCGGAGAACGTGGAGTACTACGTGGTCGCGGGGCCGCTGATCTCTCCGCATTACAAAGTGCGCGTCGTGGACCTGCCGACTGTGCA
>JBELAI010000066.1:0-26337 GCA_049508975.1 Occallatibacter sp.
TCAATCCCATTCTCGCGAAAGCCCTTCTGTCGCAACAGGCACGAGTCGCATTCCCCGCACGGTTCTCCGCTCGGCGCTGGATCGTAGCAACTGCTA
Organism: Occallatibacter sp.; assembly: GCA_049508975.1. Lineage (GTDB taxonomy): Bacteria > Acidobacteriota > Terriglobia > Terriglobales > Acidobacteriaceae > Telmatobacter. Next base: position 97 of record JBELAI010000066.1, read on the forward strand.
GTCAGTGAATAATCCACGCCCAGTTCCATGCCCCTGCTGATGATCTGGGCTTTTGAAAGCGCGATCAGCGGCGTGTGAATCTTCAGTGCCTGCCGGCCTTCCACGCCCGCCTTGGTGGCCACGTTGGCCATCTTCTCAAATGCCTCAATAAACTCCGGCCTGCAGTCCGGATAGCCCGAGTAGTCCAGCGCATTCACGCCGATAAAAATGTCGCTCGATCCCAGCACCTCAGCCCACGCCAATGCAAAAGACAAAAAGATAGTGTTGCGTGCAGGCACATAAGTGACCGGTATGCCATGCGACATATCGTCCGCCGAGCGGCCCTTTGGAACATCGATATCGTCAGTCAACGCCGACCCGCCGAAGATTCTCAAATCGATGTTCGCTGTCCGATGTTTCACCGCACCGATGGATGCAGCAACCCGCGCAGCCGCTTCCAACTCCCAGATGTGCCGCTGCCCGTATGAGAACGACAGCGCATAAAGCTCGTACCCCTCGCTGCGCGCAATGGCCAGCACGGTGGCTGAGTCGAGCCCGCCGCTCAGCAACACCACCGCGCGCTTAGGTTCTACCGGCATGTCGCTCGCCGTGCGCGCACGGTCTTCCGCGGAAACTGTCATTCTTCAATTTTACCCATTGCTTCCGGAGGCTCGGCGCATGAAACGCCAATTCGCGAGAAAATAGAGCAATGGAGCAAAATTCACAGCCGCCCGCGCCGCTTGAGTCTGAAGATTATTACTTTGAAGGACCATACATGGTCTTCACGGCGGCGTACCACCGCAAGCGCGGATCCTGCTGCGGCTCCGGCTGTCGCCACTGCCCTTACGGATTCGCGGCTGCGGGCCCGCCCGCAGCGCCCGATGAAGACGTGCCGCCCTCCGGCTGAGTTCCAGGCGCGGCAGCGTTGGGCTCTCGCACCAGCACGGCAAACCTTGGAAACGCAAAACTCCCGCCCGCGTCGTCGATCACATTCAACTGGCAAACATACGGTCCCGGCTTCAAACCCGCGAGCGGTACGTCGAGTTCAATTGCCACCGCGTCGCGCCCCTCGACGTTGATAGCCTTAGCCTGCACCAATGGCGTCTCATATACCTTTGTAGATCCTTGAATGAGTTCCAGGCTGCTCAGCAGACTGATGCCCGGCTTGGTCCCTTTGGGCTGGTTCTCCGCAGCTTTCTCGCGCGCTGGATTGTAGATCTCGTACAGCAGATACAGGTGCTGGTCCTGGCGGAATACATGGCTGATGTTGGGCACATACTCTTCTCCGCCGCGCACCAGCGGGCTCTGCTTTTTGCTCGGCTGCCGCATGGACGCAAGCACAATCGAACTCATCTTCATCGGAGACTTCTTCATGTCCGGCAGCGTGATGTCCGCTTCAAACGATCCCATACGCCCGGTCTGATTCTCCCGTACCACGAACTTCATCTGGTACTTGCCTGGCGGCAGATTAAAGCTGGTCGTATATTGAATATTCTTTTGCCGCGCCTGCAACGTCGGATCGAGATTCAGCTTCACCGTCTCGCGCGCATGGCCAATAGGACGCTTGAATTCGTCAATCACCGAGCCAATAATGTCCAGCGTGGCTTTGTCTTTATCGCCGCCGTTTACAAACGGAATTTGTGAACCCGGCACAATCAGCGAAACAGGGACAAAGAAGCGATTCTCATCGAGGCGGAAATACATCGCATCCAGATATACCGCCATGTCCGTCGCAGGCAGGTCGCTGGCTAACTGCTCCTCAAGGTCGCGCTCGCGATCTTCCTGGCCGGAGTGCTTGAAGTCCGCCGGCGCATAGTAACCAGGCCTGTATTCGAGCTTCACCCCCGGCTTGTTGATCTTGAAGGTTAGCTTGCGATAGCGGCCGTCGCGCAGCGGATTCGTGCTACGAAATCCAATTGCGTAATACGCCGATGTGTCGCGCTCAACTTGCGCAAACGCCGGAGCAAAATCGTTCGAATCGAAGAACGCCTTGCCGCCTGTATCCTTGCTCAAGGTTCCCATCACTTCCTGCGATGCGAAGTTGGCTTGCAAGTTATTCCCGAGCGCGGCGCCGCTGTATGCGCCGGTCCCGCGCAGACTTCCTGTCGATGCGTCAGCCAGCGCTGAAATCACTTGAAGACCACGTGTGTCCACGCTATAGATGGCCAGGTTGGCACGCACTGCTGAATTGATTGCCTGACGCAACGAAGCCTGATTCTCGATTCCGTCGCGCGAGATTCCTCCGGAAAAATAAAGAAGCGACTTCTTCTCCGTAATCTTTTCCAGAGACTTCGCCACTGCGCGCAATGCGAACAGTTCGCGGTCCGTATTGATGTCGTTGTATTCGCTCTCGTCGGGCGTGTAGCCTGTGGTGTCTTCCACCTGGTTTGAGTTAGCAGTTGCTCCCTGCGCAAAGCCCTGCCCCTCAGTACCGTTATAAACAGCAACCTCGTTGATCAGCGCATTCTTGTCCGCGGTAAAATCCTGGTCCACCTTGAGTGTGTCGCCAAGCGAAACCAGCGCGACCAGGTCCGCTGGCTGCATCTTCTCTTTCAGAAATGTCTGCGCCGCCAGCACGCAGCGATCCAGATCTTCCGGCTGCATGGAAGTCAGATCGAAGAACATCACAATTAGCCGGTGATTGCGCAGTTCCTCGGGCTTTGCCACCACGACAGCTTTGTTCCCCTTACCGCCCGCTGCCAGGCCGCTCACCGTGGCCTCATTTAACGGCGTGGCCTTGTCGACACTCTCGAAATCGAAAGTCTCAATGTGCTGTTGCTTGCCGTTCTCATAGATGCTGAAATCATTCTGCGTCAGCCCCTGCACCACTTCGCCGGTCCTTGCATCGCGCGCCACCACGTTGGTCAGCACCAACTCGCCGTTCATCTTCAAAACAAATCCGCCCTGCTGCGTGGTGGAAACCTGTCCGTTCGGCGATTGACCGCTGGATGCCTGATCGGAGTTTTGCGCATACCCGGGCTGTACGCCTGGCAACACAAGCGCCAGCGCAAGTCCCGTCCCAATCTTTCGCATCCGATTCGTCACTCAATTTCCTTCCAACTAACTCTGTCTAACTCACCGTCGTATTAGAATCTGAACCTCGCTGTGAAGTTGAACGATCGCGTCGGCCCGGCCGAAGTTACCTGCCCAAAGGTCGGCAATGTTACGCTCGTCCCAACCCCGGAGTATTGCACCGTATTAAAAACATTGCTGGCCGTTGCACGGATTTCCATGCTCCGGGTATCTCCCAGTTGCATCGTCTTCGACAGCGACATATTGTTCGTGATTGTGCCCGGTCCTTCAATCGAATTGCGCGCAGCCGTGCCAAACACTGCGCACGGATAGCCTGCTACAGAGTTAGGCTCAGTAAAGGCCGCAGGGTTGAACCACCGCTCCCGCGTGCCTCCGCCCGCTGTAAGCGAAACACCAGACACACGATCCGGACGACCCGAGTTAGCTGTGCCGCACGCGACATTCGCCACGGACGCTTGATAACTAGGTGTAAGCCACGCGCCAGTGGCAAAGCTGAATGTACCGGAAACCGAGAACCCCTCAAGTATGTGCGATGCTGTGCCGGTGGTAACCCAGTACTTGTCTTTTCCGAAGGGTAACTCGTAGAGATAGTTTCCACTAACCTGGTGGCGGATGTCGAAGCTCGAGTTACCTTCTTCCGCATCCAGGTCCTGCCAGTTCTGCGCCACGCGCGATGACGTTCCGCCGATTGATCCGGCATCGTCGATGGAATGCGAATATTGGTAGTTGGCTCCCAACTGGATGCCGCCCGTGAGTTGCTTGTTCACGCGCAAAGTGCCTGCACTCAGCTTGGAAAACGCCACCGCCTGGTCGAAGGTGAATACCTGGTTCGTGGGGTTCGTCAGCGAATTAGCCGGCGTGGCTCTTGGGGCACTCGTAATATCCAGGTGATTTCCCTTCGATCCGTTGTAGCCAACGTTCATCACCACATTCCACGGCAATCTCTTCTGTACATCGATGTTCCATACCTCCACATAAGGCATTGGATAGTGCGGCTCGAGCGCGAAGTTTCCAATCGAGTCCGGCGCCGGAAATCCCTGTGCCAACGTGAAGCAGGTGGCAGGCAGTGTTTGTGCGCACGGTGGAGGGCCGCTGCCGTTCGAATTCAGAGCCGCCTCGTTGGTTTGTTCGTTCGCAAACGGCGGCTGATGTGCCATGGTGGTGGCAAATGTCGCATACTCTCCAACTGAGTAATTCATGCCGAAGGCGGCTCGCAGAACAGTTTGCTTTGGCAAGCGCAATGCCAGGCCCAACCGGGGTGCAAAAGCGAAATGGAATGGAAACACCAGCGAAGTCGGCAGCGCGCCGCTAAAGGGACCCGTGCCACCTGCCTGCACATTCGCAACGCCGGTAAACTGCGAACCTGGATTCGTGTCCACATCGGCAAGGTGGTCGAACTTCTCTGTGTACGGCTCGTACAGCTCGTATCGAACGCCATATTGCAGCGTGAGAGAGGTCAGAATGCGCCAATCGTCCGTCGCAAATCCATCCCATACGTTGTCACGCAGGTAGCTCTTCGCGATAGACGAGTTGATGGTGCTGCTTTGCGGCAATCCCAACAGAAAATCCGCCAATGCTGAACCGCTCGCCGGAACCCCAAAGCTGGTTGATGTCGCGTTGGGGCCCTCGGTGAACAAGCCGGTGAATGTGAAGCTTCCGGTAGCATTGGAGCCGCCGAGAAAATCGCGGTGCACGCGGCGATAATCCCCGCCGAAGCGAAAGTTATGCTTGCCGTGAATCCAACTCAGCACTTCAGAGAACGAAATGGTTTGCGACAGCGAGAAACTCGGTTGCTGCTGGCTCAGTCCAGTTAGATCGCTCAGTGTTACATTCGGCAACCCATAGTTGAGCGGGCTCGAATTCAAGGGCGCGCCGTTTGGTCCAAAGATGCCGTCCTGACTAGCCACGTCCAAAACACTGGTGAAGAAATTCGTTGTCTGCGCGTCGTTGCGATTCCAACTGACATTGAAGATGTTCGTAATCTTGTGGTAGCCGACCGTGTAGCCGGCCTGCACCGAGTTTGAATCCGACGAGGTCTTGCCGCCCAACTGCGGGAATATGTTGACTTGGTCCTGGGCCGAGTGGGTCCAGTTGTAATTGAAGTTGATGCTTTGCCGCAGACCCTGGTTCTGGTTCCTCCGCCCGCCGCCACCGCCTCCTCCGCCACGCCCGCCAAAGCCCCCCAAGGTCGTGGCATTCGCACCCAGGCTGCGCAGATAACGCGCGCCGGCTTGCGTTGTGTTCGACTGCTGCGTGGTAAGCAAGTGATAGTTCTGCACGTCGCCGGGAAGATTTGGCTGAGGAAAATAATTCAACAGCGCCGCTGCCTGCGTCGTGATGCGCGACGCCGGAATCACGTTGGCAACGCCGTTCGAACTGAATTGCAGACCGGTTGTGGGATCGTAAATCGGCGCCAGACCGGCGGCGGAAAAGTCGCCTGTCCGCTCCGCGTCCGTCGGAATCGTGGCGTATTCATCCAGCGGACTCGAACTGCGCGTGCCGGAAAGCGTAAGGAACATCGTGTCTTTGCCGCTCGGCTTGGTCAGCTTCGGAATGTACGGCGCGCTCATGAACGTGATGCCGAAGCGGTTGCTGCCGGAAGCCGGTTGCTCCTGCGGCTGGCCCTGCAGCGAGAATGGCTCCGCGTTCAACGCCGAGTTGCTGCCATACCAAAAAATCGCGCCGTGCGGCTGGCCGGGATTGAATCCGCGGAAGTTGCCACGGCCTCCGCCGCCAAAGCCGCCACCCCCACCACCGAATCCGCCACCCCCAAAACCTCCACCCAAGCCGCCGCCGCCAAAGCCGCCGCCGCCACCAAACAGGCCGCCCGCCTGCCCTCCCGTCAAACCACCTTGTGCGCGGACCGTTTCAATCGCATCGCGGATGCGGTCCATATCCACGCCGGCCAAGGGGCTCACTTGTCCCGACTGCCCGCTGATGGCCACGGAATCCCCGCCGAAATCGGAGTTGCCCGCAATGGAGGGCAGCGCAGCTGCCGATCCACTCGCGTTTGGCGCAGCGGCTTGTGTCTCGGTATCGGCCGCCAGCGAGCTAACCAGGCTCAGACTCTGTGCTCCGTTCGCCGCCAGCTGACGGATGGCCTGAACCCCAGCCGCATCCAAGCCAGTCGCATCTTGTCCTCCCTCGCGTACCTGCTGTGCGGCTGCACGCGAAGCCAGCATCAAATCGAAATTCACAGTCTGGTCGTGGCTCGTAGCGTTCAACAGCGCTTCCTGCGATCCAACCGCGAAGGCCGCAAACTGCGTGCGAATCACGTAGCGCCCATTTTGCGGGATGGTCAACGACCAGGCGCCGGTAATATCGGTGGTGGTGGAGTACCGCTTCCCCGTCAGCGTGTTCTGCGCGGTAACAGTCATGCCGGGAAGTGGGGTGTTGCCGCTCTTTGCCACTCCATGGAGACGGCCGCCAGTAACCGCCTGAACCGGCGCCTCAGATACAGTCTGCCCCGGCGTCGCCGTCTGCGCCCACGTCGCCGACTCGCCAGCCACAACCATCCCGATTGCTAATAAACATGTGGCTGCAAGCCGCATCTTCGCTCCCGGGCATTTCAATCCCGTACTCTGTCAGACGCGTCGTGCCTTGCTAAGGTTTACGAGCGTGGCCATTCGCAAGCCCATTGCAAACTTGTAACTTGATCGTAAACTCGTAATATGGACCCGCGCGAATCTCGATCCCGGCCATTCTATCTGGAAGAAGTTTCGGCAACCACCTCCGAAAGCTCTCTCGCCCAGGCACGCGAGCTTTTGCTCGAATACGGTCGGTTCGTGATTGCGCAACCCGGCGCGGCACGCTTCTGTTTTGGATCGCTCGAGCAAGAAGCCGCGCGTCTGCCATTCAGTTACATTGAACAGGGTGGCGGCTGCCTGATGGCTCATGTCCAAGGCGAACCGGCAGGTTTCGTTGCCTGGCGCACGGTGCTGGTCTCGGTTTCACCGGATGCCTGGGAGTTGAAGCGCCTCTGGGTACGGCCTGTTGCGCGCGGGCTTGAGCTGGGACGCGCCCTCACACAGGCCGTTCTCAACCGCGCCGTTGCAGCGCAACAAAAGGCTGTCTATCTAGACACCGCGCCGGCATCCATGGCCGCTGCCCACCGGCTGTATCTGCAGCTGGGATTCGAACCTTGCGATCCCTACAATGACAATCCTGTGGAAGGCCTTGCCTGGCTGAAGAAGTCTCTCTAAACCGCGCTTCCCTGCTGAACGGGGTGGAGCATTAGTGCTGCATAATCAGACCGTTGACGGTACAACTCCGAAGCTCGGACATGACACATAATTGCTATTGCATTCTCTCGCCGCCCATGTTAACTATTAAGGCAATACTCTTTTGGTTGCTGCCGAGGAAGTAAACTTTGGTCGACAGCAGATAGGAAGCCCCCGCCATGAAGATCGGCACCACCATTCGCGCTCACCGGCTGCAAAAGGGTCTGTCTCAGGGTGATATTGAAAAGAAAACCGGCCTGCTGCGCTGCTATCTTTCTCGTGTTGAAAACGGCCACACCGTGCCATCGCTGGACACACTCTCAAAGATCGCGCTGGCACTCGACCTGCCCATCGCCCAGTTCTTCGCGGATGACTCATTCGGCCACCAGTTCAACGCGCAGAAGCTTTCCGACGAAGAACTGCGCTTCCTCACCCAGATTCGCCGCTACTCCTCCAATCTGAATGAAAGCGATCGCAAACTGCTGCTGGCCATGGTGAAAAAGTTCGCGGCGACTGCGGTGCGATAGCTACTTGGCGATCCCTTCACTCCGCAAGAATTCCATGCAGCGCTGCAATCCGCTGTCGGAAGTCAAGACTGACCAATGCATCCGCATTGCAACCGCACAAATCAAGACGTCTGTAGCTCCACACTCGACTCCCTGCCCTCGACACACGTTGAAGAGCCGTGCGGCTTCCTCATAATGTGTTGTCGTGAGTTGTTCGTCGGCAAAGGCGTCGAGTGCGCTTTTCAGCTTGTCGAATTGCGATGGGTCCTTAATCCCTGAGAGGATTTCCTGCCGGATCGGGCCAATGATGGCTACGCGGCCATCCTGGATAGCGTCGGTAAGCGCAGCCAGCATGAACCGCTCATCCTCGCTCAACGCAGCCTTGCTTCTGCGCCGCAACAGGAGGGACCAAGCGCATGTATCGACCAATACTTTCAAAATTCGGCTTCCGGCTCGTCGAGCTTGCGCACTCTGCGGTAGTCGTAGGCTGGATCGTAGTCGATGGAACCGCTGAGATCGAGAATCTTAACCTGTTTCCTGCGTGCAATATATTCATTGAGCGCAGCAGTAACAGCAGCCTTCTTGGTCTCGTGGTTGCCGATCCGCCGTGCCTCGTCAATCAGCCAATCGTCAATTGCCAGGTTAGTGGGCATGTTTGCACCTCCTACGATGTGTAGACTACCACACATCCGAATGTGTAAGCGCTGAAACCAAAGTGCAGGACCGTGAACTGATGCTTGCAGGACTCGCCCTTAGAGAACGCAGTCCCGGACGCGCTGAAGAGACTCCGTGCCCCATTCTTGCGATTTTCCCTTATCGCAAGGGTGGGAAACCTCAACCCTCCACCAGATAGCGCCTCAGGAGTTTGGAGCGCGAGCCCTTAACCCGCGAAGCTCGTTATGAAGAATCCGAAAAGGACGAGAACGCAGACAACCATACCAACGGAGAGGCGCAGCCGCATCTGAAAAACCCTGCGGGGTGAGCCTAATCTCGGTACCATGGGAGCCGCAAAGAGCAACCCGCAAGCGAACCCGCCTGCATGAGCCATGTTGTCGATGTTCAGTCCCGAATGCAGAAAAAAGTTGCCGCCACTAATCGATAATCCAAGTATCAGGTTCAATGCCGCAAAATAGATCACCGACTTGCGGAGCTTTTTCAATTCAATGGGGTCCACAGGCAACCGGTTCGACTTCAACAACACGATCAGCGCCCCGGCAATTCCAAAAACGGCGCCTGAGGCCCCTGCACCCGGCGGGAAGACCGTTAACACATCCACTCCACCCGCCGCGTGATAATTTAACCATTCGCCACCGTAGCTCCACCAACCACTAAATGTAGAAAGCAGGTTCCCCGCAGCGCCGGTAAGGACGTAAACCGCCATTACGCCAAAGGAACCCATTAACGGTTCGGCCAGCAGGCCAAGATTCCACAGGCACCACATGTTCGTTGCAAGGTGAAGTATCCCCACGTGGACAAACATCGCGGTCACGATCCGCCACCATTCACCATGTACCAGCACCGAGCCAGCGTTATTGGCGCCCCAAACCATAAGCTGCCTGGGAGTGGGTGCCCAAATACTCAGCCGATTTGCCAGCATCGCCAGAAAAACCGCGCAGTTGATCCCCACCAGCAGGTACGTCGCCGGCGCGGTCGCCCACGACGGGCGCGGCTTGCGCACCACCTGCGGCGGCGGCATCACGGCGTAAGGAGCCAGAATCTCCGGTTGAGAGCCGTGATCTACACGTGCAAGCCCGTCTTCGCGGGATGGAGGAGTGGGGGAATAACTTCCCATACCTAACTCTAAAGCATTTCTGTGAACTCCGAAACCATACCCGCTGTGCCTCAGAACGCGAACTCGGATTCCGTTCTGAATTGCCCACTTAGCCCAAATTCTGGTTGTACTCTGGAGTTTGGTTGTTGCACGGCGCGAAAACTCATACCGCAATGTGCGCCGCCTTTCATCCGCCTTTCATCCGTAAGAAGAGGAGCACCATCATGAGCGAGTCAGTTACTTCCGCAAAGCCCATCCATAGAGCATTGTTGAGCGTCACCGATAAGAACGGCCTGGTTGAGTTTGCCCAGGCGCTCGCAAGTTTCGGCGTCGAGCTTATCTCGACCGGCGGAACCGCTCGTGCGCTGCGCGAAGCCGGCCTGGCCGTCCGGGACATCAGCGACCTGACCGGCTTTCCCGAAATGCTCGACGGCCGCGTCAAGACGTTGCATCCCCTGGTCCATGGCGGCCTGCTCTATATCCGCGGCAACGCCGAGCACGAAACAGCCGTGGCCGCTCACAACATCAAGCCAATCGACATGGTCGTCGTCAATCTCTACGCCTTTGAAAAAACCGCCGCCCAGCCCGGCGTAGCCTTTGGCCATCTCATCGAGAACATCGACATCGGCGGCCCGTCCATGGTCCGCTCGGCCGCCAAAAACTTCGAAGACGTGGCTATAGTCACCCGCGTTTCGGACTATCCCGCGCTGATCGAAGAGCTCAAGTCGAACAACGGCGGCCTGACGCGTTCAACGCGCTGGCGGCTTGCCAAGCAGGCCTTCGCCACCACCGCCGCCTACGACACCGCTATCGCCAACACGCTCGATCGCATTGCCGAAGCACCCTCGCCTTTAGCGCCCGCCGAGCCTGACGCCACTGCTCTTCCCACGACCTTGCGCATCAACTTCCCGCTGGCGCAGTCTCTCCGATACGGCGAAAACCCACACCAGCGCGCTGCTCTCTACAGTGACGGCTCAGGTCTTGGTGTGGCCGGCGCTCACCAACTCCAGGGCAAAGAGCTCAGCTTCAACAACCTCGTCGATCTGGACGCATGCTGGGAACTTGCCCAGGAGTTTGAAGAGCCAGCCGTCATAATCGTCAAGCACACCAACCCATGCGGCGCAGCTACCGGCGCAACAGTGCTGGAGGCCTACCAGAAGGCTCTCGCCGCCGATCCCGTCTCCGCTTTTGGTGGCGTCATCGGCATTAACCGGCCAGTGGATGGCGACGCCGCCGCGGAGATCGCCAAGCTCTTTGTCGAAGCCATCGCCGCTCCCGCTTTCATTCAAGAAGCCCGCGAGCGCTTCGCCGCCAAGAAGAATCTTCGCCTGGTTGAAGTGCACTCCGCCCCGGCGCGCCCCGGCGTCAAGCATGTTTCTGGAGGATTACTGATCCAGGACGCCGACACCGGCCGCGTCGCCGAGTCGGAGCTGGACGTCGTCACCTGGCGTCCGCCAACCGCCGAGGAGCTACGCAGCCTGCTCTTCGCCTGGCGCGTGGCCAAGCATGTCAAGTCCAACGCAATTGTCTACGCCAAAGACGGCCAAACCCTGGGCGTCGGCGCAGGCCAGATGAGCCGCGTGGATGCCGCCCGCTTTGGCGCGATGAAGGCCGTGCTCCCGCTTGCAGGCTGTGTCGCCGCTTCGGACGCCTTTTTCCCCTTCCCTGATGGTCTTGAAACCGTAGCCCAGGCCGGCGCCACCGCGGTAATCCAGCCCGGCGGCTCGGTAAAGGATCAAGAAGTAATCGCCGCTGCCGACCGCCTGGGCTTGGCCATGGTCTTCACCGGCATTCGCCATTTCCGGCATTGAGTGTCGTTAGAATCCGCGCGATTCCAATTGAATATATAAGCAAAATTGCTTATATTGGAGGCAGGTCATGAAGAGCAGCGAGTTCCAGCGATGGCTGGCTGCGCGGGAGCGAAGTTTGAGAGCGCAAAAGGCTCCCACCTGAAGGTGATGTTGAATGGTAAGACGTCGTTTTTGCCAATGCATTCAAAGGAACTCGGCACCGGGCTGGTCGAGACAATCAAAAAGCAGCTTGGGCTCAAATAGGAGACGCCATGCGATACCCCGCAGACTTTCGGCCCGATGGGAAGTACTTCCTTGTGACCTTCCCAGATTTTCCCGAGGCAATCACTCAAGGCGACAGCATCGAAGATGCTCTGATCCATGCGGCCGACGTTCTAGAGTCGGTACTGGATCACTACATCGAGAACAACATCCCCATTCCCCCGCCCTCCAAACGGAAGCGGGGCCAGCACCTAGTCGAGTTGCCCGCCAGCTACTCCGCGAAGATCTTGCTCTTGAACGAGATGGCAGCGCAAAAAATTCGCCCGGCTGAATTGGCCCGGCGGTTGAAGGTGACTCCGCAGGAGGTGACCCGCCTGATCGACCCGCGCCACAAAACGAGAATCGATGGCATCGCAAGCGCACTCAAAGTGCTTGGCAAGACCATGGAAATTCGTGCCGTGTAGGAGACGCCATCTCCGAAATTACCCTCCGCGAACACGGGCAGGTGCCTGGCGCCCCGAAGATCCGCATAAGAAGATTCCGGCTCCCAAATAAGCGCGACCCCGCTCCGGTTTTTAGAGGAATCGTGCCTATTGGTGTGCGTTCCGCCACACAGAGATCACAAATTCCCGCATTCCGCTGTTACTTTGCGACAAATGACAGGTAAAATCGTCTCTACAGTAGGTGGAGCTGCATCTCAACGGATGCATGCTTGGCCTGTTGGCTGTCCGGGACAGATACGCACGCGGCTGGCCAGCTCGGAAAGGCTTGGAATCCCCAGGATGATGAATAAAAAATTCGCTGTTTCGCTTTCTTCCCTGTCGTTTGCCGCCGCATCGCTTGTCCTGCTGCCGGTCTCTGCGCAGACCGCGCCCGCCGCTGCCCAACCCCCTCAAGTCAAGCCTGCCATGTCCGTCTCCACGCCCGTAGCCCCTTCGCCCGCTCCGTCGGCAAATGGCGCCGCGTCGTCCGCCAACCGCTCCGTGGCCTACTATCACCTCTCGCTGGCCAATATCTACGAAGACGAGGCCCTGGAAACCGGCAATTCCGATGACGCCCGGTTGGCGATCGATGAGTATAAGTACGCCCTCAACGCCGACCCCAATTCGCCGCAGTTGAATGACGGGCTTGCCGATCTGTACTTCCGCATGCCCGGCCACATGCACGAAGCCGAAATTACGGCCCGTGGACTGTTGAAAAACTCTCCCAACGACATTGAAGCGCATAAATTGCTTGGGCGCATCTACCTGCGCCAGCTGAGCGACGCTTCCAACGCCGTCTCCTCTACCTCGCCCTCAGGCAATGTGCTCGACCAGGCCATCGCGGAGTTTGAGAAAATCGTCCAACTGCAACCTAAAGACGTTGAAGACCGCATGGTTCTGGGCCAGCTTTACACCGTAAAGCACGAACCCAAAAAGGCTGAAGACCAGTTCAAGACCGCGCAGGCAATCGAACCGGATTCGGAAGAAGTGATTCTCAATCTGGCTCGACTCTATGCCGAGAGCGGTGACGTGGCCCACGCCGCCAAGGTGATTGAAGCTGTCCCGGTGAACGACCGCAGCCCCAAAATGGAAGTCGCCCTGGGCGGGGCTTACGACCAGTTAAAGCAGCCCAAAGATGCGATTGCGGCCTACCAGCGGGCCGCCGACATGGATCCCGGCGATGCCCACACCCTGGACGCACTGGGCCAGGCCCTGCTCGCCGACAACCAGCTCGATGAAGCCCTCAAGCAGTTCAAACAGCTCGCTGAAGCCGATCCCGAAAATACTGAAGCCCTGGTCCACATCGGCGAAATCCAGCGCCGCCAGGGCAAGTATGAGGATGCCCTGACGACCATCCGCAAGGCCCGCAAGCAGGACCCCACTTCGCTGGAAGCCGGTTACAACGAAGCTCTGCTGCTTGACGTGCTGGGCCGCTTTGAAGAGGCCGCCCAGACCTACGAAAAGATGGTCGACCTCACCTCTCACGCTAACGGCGCATATACCAACGAAGAAAAGACCAACCGCAGCTTCTTCCTTGAACGCCTGGGTGCGGTCTATCACGAGGAAAACAAGACCGACCTTTCCATCGCCTCTTACCAGAAGATGATCGACATGGGCGGAGAATCTGCCCTGCGCGGCTATGAAGGCCAGGTGGAGACCTACGGCGAAGCCAAGGAGTTCGACCGCGCCGCCGAAATTGCCCACAAGGCGGTCGAAGCCAACCCCAATGACATCGACCTCAAGCTGATGCTGGCCGGAGCCATGGTGGAACAGGGCAAGACTGAAGAAGCCCTTACCATGACCAAGGCGCTAATCGGCAACTCGGAGAAAGATCGCCTGGTCTGGCTGAAGCTGGGGCAGTTCTACACAGAAATGCGCCGCTGGAAAGAAGCTGAGGACGCCTACACCAAGGCCACCCCCCTCTCCACCAAAACCGACGACAAGACCTATCTGCTCTTCCTCAAGGGCGCACTGGCCGAGCGGCAAAAACATCTTGAGCCGGCCGAGCAGTTCTTCCGCCAGGCACTTGACCTCGATCCCAACAACGCCATGACGCTCAATTACCTCGGATACATGCTGGCGGATAAGGGAATTCGCCTGCCTGAGGCCCTCAAACTCATCCGCAAGGCCGTTGACATCGACCCCATGAATGGCGCGTATCTCGATTCGCTGGGTTGGGCTTATTTCAAGCTCGGACAGTACGAAGAAGCCGAGGAAAACCTGCGTCAGGCCGTTGAGCGCGACCAGACCGATCCCGCTGTCCACGATCATCTCGGAGAGCTTTACGAGAAGACGGGCCGCATTCGCCTGGCCGCCGCGCAGTGGGAGCTTTCCCTTGCCGAGTATGCCAAGTCAGCCCCCGCGGACATCGACCCCGGCGACGTAGCTAAGGTGCAGCACAAGCTCGAAGGCGCCCGCGTAAAGCTAGCCAAGCAAGACAGCGCTACCGGCCAGCCAAAACCCGAATAGCGCGTTCATGATCACCAAAAATGCACCGTGCCCCATCCATTCGACTTTTTCCTGTCGAATGGGTGGGAAACCACGAACCCACTCCAGCCAATTCTTCCAGCCCACATCGGGGGCACTTGAAATTATGTCAAGTGTTGACTGATTGGTGGAGGGCAGACGCAAGAAAGCCCGCATCTCTCAATTGAGACACAGGCTTCCTCAACCACCCAACTATTCTTCGCGACTGGTCTGCGGTTTCTTGTGAGTCGTTCACCGGCGTTCCCGACCCGCGATGGATGAAACTGCTCCGCGCCCCGTTCTTGCGCTTTTTTTGGCGCAAGGGCGGGAAAGCACAACCCTCAACACTATCCTTTGTTTTGTTGAGCTAAGCTTTTCATTTCTTTCTAGACCGCCGTTTCCCCACTATTGCGACTGCGAAGCCACCGAGGCAATGTACGCGTCCACATTGCTCTTGTCCACCTTGGTGCGCATCCATATTCGAAAGGTATTCTAGTCATTGCTTTGTTTATATTAGCTAGATAACCACAAGCAAGGAATGCCTTTCCTGCCAATAGGGAGTCACGTGGCCATTCGCGAACAAGAGGGCTCAACAGCCTACCTGCGCTGGTGTTTCGGTTTCTTCGTCGTGTCCGGATTTTGCGGCCTGGTCTACGAAGTAGTCTGGTTGCGTCTCGCGATGGCCAGTTTTGGAGTGACCACGGCTCTTGCTTCGATCGTCATTTCGATGTTCATGACCGGTCTCGGCCTGGGCTCGTGGGGCGCGGGGATTCTGACGCGCCGGGTTCTCGCCGGCAACGGGCCGCGGGCCATGAGGTTCTATTCCATCGCGGAATTGATGATTGGAATCTCGTCCATTGCTGTCCCTTTGGAATTCAAATTTGGACGCGTGCTGTTACAGCACATGGGAGGCTTTGGCGCATGGCAATCCTCGCGCTACTACCTCATGGCGGGCATCTGGATTGCCATCGCGCTGGTTCCATGGTGCACATGCATGGGCGCGACCTATCCACTTTTAATGGCTGTCATCAGGCAGGCTGCACGAAATGCCTCGGGGCGCTCCTTCAGCTATCTGTATATTGCCAACGTGCTGGGCGCGCTGGTTGGCACCCTGGCCTCGGCTTTTGTATTGATTGAGTTACTTGGGTTCCAGGGAACGCTCTATGTCGCCGGCGCGCTCAATGTCGCGCTGGCGGTGGTAGCCCTCGCGATAAGCTCCTCCGTGGGCTCATCCTCACCTGCCGACAAACCCGACGCTCCCCAGACGCCGCGGCAGGGGCTCTATGGACTGCCACGGCGCGCGATCCTGTTCTTTCTGTTTACCAGCGGATTCGTCAGCATGGGTATGGAGGTAGTTTGGATCCGCCAGTACACTCCCTACCTGGGGAACGTCGTGTATGCCTTCGCGGGTATCCTTGCCGTGTACCTGTTGGCTACAGTTATCGGATCACAGGACTACCGCTCCAGGGCACATTCTCACCAATCCGGCGAGAGCGCTTCAGCATGGGGCATGCTTGTGCTGTTTTCCATGATCCCGGTAGTTGCTACCGATCCCCTTTTGCCGCTGGCTGGATTGGAGGGCGCCGGCATCCGGTTGAGTGCTATTGTGCTGTTCTGCGCCATGGCTGGGTTTGTTACTCCCCTCCTGGTCGATTCCTGGTCCGACGGCGATCCCGATCAAGCCGGGTCCGCCTACGCGGTAAACATTGTCGGCGCGATTATTGGGCCGCTGGTGGCAGGTTTCTTGCTCTTGCCCTGGTTGGGAGAACGCTGGTCGATCCTTGCCCTTACCATCCCTTTGTTTGCCATCGCAACGCTCGCCGTGCTTCGTAAACCTGCTGAGGTCAAACCCGGTTTCAACCCAAGGATCAAACTGGCGGTCGCAGCCGCTGCCGCTATTCTGCTTTTCTGCTTCTCCCACGACTTCGAAACGAAGTTCGCGTCGCGAGTCGTCGAAAGAGACTATGCCGCCACGGTGATCGCATCGGGGACTGGTTTTGACCGGCAGCTCTTGGTGAACGGGACTGGAATGACGACTCTGACGCCGGTGACCAAGTTCATGGTGGATCTGCCGCTCGCTTTCATGTCCAGGCCGCCCAAAAACGGCCTCGTCATCTGCTTTGGAATGGGAACCAGCTTTCGCTCCATGGTTTCCTGGGGAATTCCCACCACGGCTGTCGACTTGATCCCCAGTGTGCCAAAGCTGTTTGGCTACTATCACGCGGACGCATCGAAGGTGCTTGCCTCACCGCTGGCGCAGGTGGTTGTCGACGACGGCCGCCGCTTTCTGGACGGCTCCGTCCGGACTTACGATGTGGTCGTCGTGGACCCGCCCCCGCCTCCACAGGCGGCCGGTTCCAGTCTGCTCTATTCTCGCGAATTCTACGACGTTATCAAAAGGCATTTGAGCAAGGATGGGATTCTGCAGATTTGGTATCCCAGATATCCGATCGACGACACAACCACGGCCTCAATTACAAAAGCTCTGATGGAATCTTTTCCCTATGTACGGGCGTTTTCATCCTTCGATCATCTCGGAATTTTCTTTCTTGCCAGCATGGAACCGATACCGATCACGTCAAGCGCCGTATTGGCGGCCCGCATCCCGCCCGCTGCGGCTGCGGACTTTGTGGAATGGGGCCCAATGGCGACGCCCCAAAAGCAGTTCGATGCGGTCCTACCCCATGAATTCACGCTGGAGGAACTCGTCGCGTTAGCTCCGCGTGCGCCCGCAATGCGCGATGACCAACCCATCAACGAATATTACCTGCTTCGCGATTGGTTTCATTCTTACCGCTGAATACCTATTGCCGGACCGGCGAAACAGCACTTTCGATTCTGCTTCATACCTGAACTTCAAAGTCAGGCGGCTATTTCCTCAAAAAATAGCCGCCTTGCAGTGTTTCCAATTAGCGACAGGTGAATCGAGAATTCACTAACCTTGGAGAACGGCGCGGCAGTACCCACCCGCCATAGCCAAGTGTCGAACCGCCTTGCAAAACGCAAACTATTGCGACTGCGAAGCCGCCGAGGCAATGTACAAATCCACGTTGCTCTGGTCAACCAGAGACGTGCCTGTATCCACAAACACCGGGTAGGGCGCAAACGCGTCGGCGCTGTAATCCTTGCCGAGCTGCTTGGGCGGCGCATGGAAAACTTCATCCAGCGCTTTCAACCCCTGGTAACCCATGGTGAAGGGCTTCTGCGCGATCGTTGCATCAATCGTCCCGCCCTTGATGCCGTCCAGCGTATCCTGATTCACGTCCCAGGCAAGCAACTCATGGCTGCCGCCGGCACGCTTCAAAGCATCCGACACCATCTTGCCGGAGGCCGATTCCAGGCAGACAAACGCGTCGATCTTCTTCGGCCCTGTCAGAGCCAGAAACTCCTGCGTCTTGTCGAAGGCCGCGCGCGAATCGCCCTTGATGTCCACCACGTCCGCAATCTTGATCTCCGGCCGGCTGGCGAACACATCTTTGAAACCCTTCAAGCGCTCCTCGATGTTGGGCTGCCCTGAAAAGGTGAAGAACACCACATTGCCCTTGCCGCCCAGTTTCTGAATAATCCGCTTGCCGCCCATCTGGCCGGCGGCGAGGTTGTTGGTCCCGATGAAGTACATCCTGTGGCTGCCTGCCGCATCCGAATCTACTGTAATCACTGGGATCCCCGCAGCCACTGCGGCATCGATTCCCGGCTGTATCACCGATACGTCAGCCACTGAAATCAGAATTCCCGATGGCTTGGCGGCTGTCGCCTTTTGCAACTCAGCCAGTTCGCCCTGTGCATCGTAGCCCTCCGGTCCAACCACCCTGGCTGTTACCTTGTACTGCGCCGCGGCCGACTTGAATCCCGCCGCCGCGCTCTGCCAGTAAGGCAATGCCGTGTTTGCTGAAATCAGGTAGAAAACCTCTTTATCCGAGTGCCGCGCGCCACATCCCGTGGTGATCGCAACGCCCAGCGCCAACATACCCAACGCAAATCTCTGAAAAGGTCTCATGCTGCCTCCGGTCCTGAGGTGAATTGTCGCGGGCCGGCGCGTGCTTTCGTCCCCGCGCACTCCGCTTCGAAAATCCGGCTGGATGGTACTACCGCTGGATTGCCGTTGTCCAATCCGTGCCGTATGGGAAACTTTATATCACTGCGTCCCATGATCCAAGGTGATTCGAAACACGTATCAACGATTTCATCTCCAACTACGGTATAACTAGGCGTGCACGCTTCATCAGCCAACTCAAGAATGCAAGCATGACGGTAACCAAAATCACCACGCCACCAAGACTCCCCGAAGGGATTGCCGTCCGCGGCGACTATGACGATCCTCTCGTTCGCCGCGTGCACGAGGAGCCACCCCATCCCTACCGCACACCCTTTGCCCGCGATGCCGCCCGCATATTGCACTCACGCGCCTTTCGGCGTCTCGCCGGCAAAACCCAGGTCTTCACACGCCTGCCCGCGGAACCCACTTCAGACCACTTCCGCAGTCGCCTCACTCACACTCTGGAAGTCACCCAGATCGCCCGAACACTTGCTGCCGTGTTAGGCCTGAATGCGGAACTGGCTGAAGCCCTCGCACTGGTCCACGACATCGGTCATCCACCCTTCGGGCACGCCGGCGAAAAGGCTCTTGATGAATGCATGAAGTCCCACGGCCTGCGCTTCGATCACAACCTCCACGCGCTGCGCATTGTGACCTGGTTTGAGGAGCGCTACGCAGCCTTCCGCGGCCTCAACCTGACGCTGGCGGTCCGCGAAGGCATCATCAAACACTCCCACGACTACTCCGCCGCCGGCCACCCGGAGCTCGCCGAGTATCTCCTTGACCAGTTCCCGCCGCTTGAGGCCCAGCTCATCGACCTGGCCGACGAAATCGCCTATCTCACCGCCGATCTCGACGACGGCTTCGACTCCGGCATCCTCACGCTCGAACAGGTTCGCGAAGGCGTGCCGCTCTTCCGCCGCTTCCACGACATCGTTCTCATCCAATATCCGTCAGCAGCGCAGAAGCTGGCCGTCAATGAGACCCTCAAACGCATCCTGAATCTGCTGGTCACGGATCTGTTGAACGAAGTCCGCGCCCGCGTCGATGCTCTCGGTGCAACAAACCTCGAAGACATCCGCCGCGCCCCCAGCCGGATCGCCGCGCTCAGTCCAGGGGTTGAGGCTGACCGCGCACAGGCCAAGCAGTTCCTTTACGACAATCTCTACAACTCAGCAGGGATGGAGGAAGCACACGCGCACGCAACGGATGTTGTACAAGGTCTCTTCGCCGCACTAATCGCCGACCCCGACCAGTTGCCCCCGGACCATCAGGCGCAAATCCCTACCCAAGGCCTGGCGCGAACAGTAGCCGACTATATTGCCGGCATGACCGACAGCTACATCGAGCAAGCGTGGCTTCACTGTGGGGGAATGTAGAGCGAGTGCGGTTTACTGACTGGCTTTGTAACAGGGCACGACTTCAGTCGTGCCGAACTGATCCCTAAGAAGTGCACGGGCTTTCAGCCCCTGCGGGGTCTTCTTGAGCCTCTTGGCGGTCCTTTGAACGACTCATTGAAAAAGCCTTCACTTAAAAGTTCCATTTGATCCCTGCGTCACCGGGTTTCATCGGATTTTCCGCCTTGCCCGCGACCTTGCCACGCTGATCGAGCCAATACCAATCCCCACCTTCGAACCAACTATGCTCCCCGTCGGAAACCGAGCGGCAGCCTATGCAAGCTCTCCAGCCCCTATGTGTCTCCTCGTATTCGAGCATCCCGTCGTATATCAGCGGAACGACGAAAAAACCTTTCGAGTCGGCAAGGCCCCATTTGCCTTCGCGATTCACTCTCACCAAGCCGTGGTGAAAAGGGCTGGGACCGTTATCGAAGTTAGCCACATTCCGGACAACAATCAGGCCGCGCCGATCGAGATAGGCCCACAAAAATTCCGGCAAAAACGTAGATGCCAAACGGTCTTTCGCGGAGGAGAAGAACAATGGCAGGAACTCCTTGTAGATATAGAGGTCCCCGTCTCTGGTTTCCAAAGCGCATTTTGGCAACAAGAGCACTTCCGCATCGACCGCGCAATCCCCACGATGGACGACCTGGCACTGTGCAAATCCGGCGAACGCGCAGCCGAGAAGAATCGGGAGAAGCAACTTGCGCAAACCTGACATGGCCCCTCCCTGTCTTGCTACCACCCGTCCTTCGCCAATTCCCTCTCTCGTTCAAGGCGTCGATCTTCGAGCAGCATCTCGGTTCCAGAAGGATATCCTTTTGTGATGCCCTGAAGCTCGTCGATCAGGCGCAGTTTCTCCTCGATCGTCAGCTGCTTGCGGGCGCTCAAGCTCGACTCCGGGTCGGTCAACGGTTCTTGGCTCATGGCTTGATCACCCTCTCAAGATGGCAAGTATGCTTGCAACTTTATTATCGCCCGATCCAGCCTTGAGTTGAGGCGTCTTACTGCACCGTCCCCGCCGGCCTCAGCCGCCGCAGATCCAGCGCGCACTCCACCGCATTCTGCGCATGCAGCCGCAGATTGTCCGAAGCCGCCCATAGCCACAGCCGCGAAGCCTGATTCGGGTTCCGTCCATCCCTCTCCGGCTTCAGCCGCACCAGCACGTCATTTTGACCCGTAGCTGCCAGGTTCGATGGCGAATCCGTATCCTCCAGCACTAGGTCCACATGATCGCCGCTCAGCGCCTCTTCGAGCGATGAAATGTCCACCGCCCGTTCCATTTCCACGAAAATCGTGAACGCATGCCCATGGAACACGGGTGCCTGAATCACCTGCAATGCCAGAGCAGGCCAGCGTCCATCCCCAAGCGCCTCATAGTGGCGGCGAATCCGTGCTTCTTCCGCGCCCAGGTTGATGGTTGAGCTCTCGCCCAGGCCGCCCAGCAGGTTGTAAGCCGCTTGCGCGTCATAAATGGCCCGCGGCAGCGTTTGAAAGCTCAGCAAGCTAACCGTTTGCTGATGCAGTTCGTCCATTGCCCCCCGTCCAAATGCGCTGGCGGGTTCCAACACCGTGGCAGCCGCAAACCGCAGCGGAGCCGCGAGTTGAAGACGCTCCAGCAGCAGCGCCAGTGCCAGAGCCGCCGGGTGCGCAGGAACCACCGCTGGAGTAAACAGGTCGACTGTGGTCACTTCGGAGCCAAGCCAAGGCGCGCGAACCAGCACGCCTGTCTCCTGGTCCAGCGCGCCGCTCAGGTCGAGTACCGTAGAACCGGCGCGCAACGCCGTCCGCCAATGTTTGCGAGTCAGCGCTTCGGTCCCGGCAAAAAAAGTGAAATCCGCACGCTCAAACGAATCCGCCTCAATGGCCCGGACAAATGTAACTTCGTCCCCCACCTGGTCCAATTGCCCTTGAGCCTCTTCCTCGTCCAGCAGCAAAAAGTTCGCCGCGGCAAGGGGCGACTCCGACAAGGCATCCTTCAACTCGCGCCCCAATAAGGTGGAGGCTCCAGCAATCGCAATCTTGTACACGGTCTTCCTTTTTCAGTGGGAGAATTATAAAGGTCTCAGCGACTCCGGCTCCGCATCGCCCGCACCCGGAACGGCTGTCCCGTCAGGCCGTCTTCGCCGGCGTCGCGTCCATCCGTACGCCGCTCTAGCCCAGATCCCCGAGAACGTATACGTCAGGCCAATCGCGAAGAAGACAAAATTCGAATAGCGGAGCATGACATAGAACACGATCGCCAGCAAAAAAAGCAGTTGGAATGGGTGACTGCGCGAGAAATTGATCTCTTTGCCCGACCAGAACCGCCAGGTGCTCACCATGAGGAACCCGCTCAGCCCCACCAGCACCAGCCAGAGTGCCGCGACCCACCACGCCAGAATCGGGTACCCATAGCACAGATGCACCGACGAGGCCAGAAACCCCGCCGCCGCCGGAATCGGCATTCCTACAAAATACTTGCGCCCCGGACGGCCCGGATTCCTCGGCTGCGCGTCATGAGAGATATTGAACCGCGCCAGCCGCGACACCCCGCCAATCAGAAATAGAAAACAGATGAATGCGCCGGCCTGGTGGAGATGAGCCAGCAAATCCGGCCTGGTCGATTCCAGCAGGAAATGGAATCCCCAGATCATCGCCAGGAGCGCGGGCGCAACACCAAACGTAATCGCATCGGCCAGCGAATCCAGTTCTTTGCCAAACTCGCTGGTAGTGTTCGTCATGCGGGCAATGCGCCCGTCCAGCGTGTCAAAAGGGATGGCAAAAATGATAGCGATGGCCGCCCAGTCCAGATGCGTATGGGCATTGCCGCTGTCGCTGATGGCCTTGATCGTTTCCGTTATCGAATAGAAGCCGGCCGCAATGTTGCCACAGGTAAACACAGAAGGCAGCAGGTACATGCCGCGCCGCAGCTGCGCCTGAGCCTTGGCTTTGGCCAGTGCCGGGTCTCGCCCGTTCACTGCCTTACCCCCACCGGCATAGCCGCCAGCACGCTCGATCCGCCCTTGACCTTTTGCCCCACCTTCACTTTGAGTCTCGCCTCGGCCGGCAAGACCACATCCACCCGTGACCCGAATTTGATCAGCCCCACCCTCTGCCCACGTTCCACCGTGTCGCCCTCGCGCGGGTTGAACACAATTCGCCGCGCAAGCAATCCGGCAATCTGCTTGAAAGTAACCTCGAACCCTTCGCCCTTCACCGTCACCGCATTCTGTTCGTTGCGGTCCGCTGAAGCCGGGTTCATGGCATTCAGATATTGGCCCTTCTGATAATGCACACGGCTCAACACTCCGCCAATCGGCGAACGGTTCACGTGTACGTTGAAAACGCTGAGGAAGATGCTGATACGCTGCCGGGGGCCGTCAGGAGTCGAGATAGTAACCGTCTCAGTCACCAGCCCGTCGCCAGGCGACACAATCAGGCCAGGATCCACCGGAATCGTCCGCCGGGGGTCGCGGAAGAACCATAGAAAAAATGCCGCCAGAAG
This sequence comes from Occallatibacter sp., assembly GCA_049508975.1. Lineage (GTDB taxonomy): Bacteria > Acidobacteriota > Terriglobia > Terriglobales > Acidobacteriaceae > Telmatobacter. The sequence goes on from JBELAI010000066.1 coordinate 23,486, forward strand.
CACCGGCGCGATAGCCCACGCCCAATTGCCCGTAGCCCACACCAGCAGCACCGCAACCGCCAGCAAGCTGAAACCGTAGATGTAACCGTCACGAACCATCGTCCCAACGATTATACGGCGGTTTCCCTTGAATGCCGGTTCAATGCTTGTCGCCTTGGGCACACACCCGGGATGGGACCGTTGTGGGGGCCTGCGGGTCAACCAATTCTCAAGGCGCCCCGTTCGGCAGGTCGCCTCTAAAACCCTGAATCTGCTCTGCCTAGGCAATCGCCGGTAAACGGCGCTCCAGGGCAAAAATCAGATCCTTCGCGTGCAGTTTCAGTTTCTTCAACCGCACTTCTTCGAGCTGTTCATCTGCGGAAAGATAGGGCTTTTGAATTAGTTCTTCCAACCTCTGAGCGTAGCGATGGTGTTCGGCGTGAAGGCGATCAATCTCTTCGCTCAGCGTGGAATCCTGTAATTCAACCATCAAGCACCTCCGATGTTTACTGAACATTTACATATATCGCCATCGAAATGCAAACTGCAAGTGAGAAAATCGGGCGAAAGTAACGTAAGCCTGTGGATTTCGGGACACCTTCACATTGAGCCGTGACCGGAATCACAGCTTTCCGGGTGAACTTGCCGCCGGCCACAGCATTCCACCTCAAACCAGCCTCAAGCCCATTAGAACCGCATCTTCTTCCGGATCAATGTAATAGCGCGGCCGCCGCCCGGTCTCCTTAAACCCTAACGCGCCATAGAACCCCAGCGCTGCGCGGTTTGAGGCCCTCACTTCCAAAATCAGCTGACACACCTCCTCGGTCCGTAATTCTTCCAGCAGCGCATTCAAGAGCAGCGACCCAACTCCGCGCCGCTGGCCCTCCGCTGCCACAGCAATCGTCTCCAGCTCTGCCTCCGGCGTCAGCAAGCTCGCCACCAGGAACCCGGCAACCGTGCCCTTTCCCGGATCGGCCGCCACCAGCGCAATCCTTCGCGGCATATTTTCTGGATCGATCGCCGCGACGTAGGCCAAGATGGGCCAGTGCGGCGCTTCCATCAAGCTCGCCGCTATCTCACGAACGGGGCCCAAGTCCGTAGCGCTCATCCGCCGAATCTTGACTGCAGCTTCCACGCCGCTCATGCCTTCTGCGCCTTTGCGGCATCCCCGAAAATCTCCGCATCGGATCGACGCAAGTAGTGCCCATCCAGCAGCACCAGGTCGACAAATTCCCCAGCCGCCACCCGGGCCGCACAAAGCTGCAATGCATCCGCAGCGGTCGGCGCGGCAGACAGCAGAAATTCCACACCCGGCCAAGCGGAGTGCAACAACACTCCCGCAGCCTCATCGCAAACAGCAATCTGTCCGTCCGCCAAATTGATCGCCTTCAGTTCATCCACCCCAGCCAGCAGTTCCCTCGCCGTCCCACCATCTCCGCCCAGCCGCACGAAGACCTCATGCCGATGCGCATCCAGCGCCGCCGACTCGACCCCAGCCTTCCTTGCAAGGACCTCCAGCCGCGACACAGCGACCACCGGAATCTGCCTGACTTCAGCCAGCCCCTTCACCGCGCTCAGCCCGACACGCACGCCGGTAAAGCTCCCCGGCCCATTCACCGCAACAATCGCGCCGATATCCTTCAACGCAACACCTGCACGCCCCAGCAAATCCTCCACCGCCGCAACCAAAGTAGCCGAATAGCTCCGCCCTTCGAGCTCAATCTGCCCAACAATCTCGACCGCGCCTTCCGCCAGCCGCCCCAGCGCCACCGACCCCGTCGGCCCGCAAGTATCGATCCCCAGCAGCATTTGTCCGCGTCCGTCCTGCGCCGGAGCCGTCTCGTTCATTTTCATAAGCCTCAAGCATGACACACCCCAAAGCAGTGACTCCAGCCAACTCTTCCCCCATTGAAGGAGATCGCATGAACAGCTCCTGTTGCCATAGGCGGTTCCATCACCAGCACAGAACGGAGACGCAATGGCCCTCTTCCCGGAGGGAAGACATGAAAACAGCCCCGGATGAAATCCGGGGGAGCATCCCGAGCCCTATCTCGCGTCCCGTAGGACCGCGGTGAACCTTTCTCTTCCCGCATTTCCGTCTTGTTGCGATTGCGCCCCACTGCTCTTTGCCCGCCCACCCGCATCAATTACCCTGTACCTAGCTAGCGATAAAAACCAACCCAACAGTACCCAGCGTCACCAACGAAAGGCAGTCCTCTGGCAGCAGCAGCCACACTCTCGTTTCACGACACCTGGAAGCCCCGCGCCAACCCCTGGGTCATTGCCATCACCGTCACGCTGGCCACCTTCATGGAAGCGCTCGACAGCTCCATCGCCAACGTGGCAATGCCTCACATCGGCGGTTCGCTCTCCGCCAGCCGCGACGAATCCACGTGGGTGCTCACCAGTTATCTCGTCGCCAACGCCGTCGTCCTGCCCATCAGCGGATGGATCGCCAACCGCATCGGCCGCAAACGTTTTTACATGACCTGCGTCCTGCTGTTCACCACGGCCTCGCTGTTGTGCGGCCTCGCGCCCACACTCGGCGTGCTGGTTCTCTGTCGCGTACTCCAGGGCGCTGCCGGAGGCGGCCTTCAACCCAGCGAGCAGTCCATCCTGGCCGACACATTCCCGCCTGCCAAACGCAGCATGGCCTTCGCTGTTTACGGCATGGCTGTAGTCCTTGCACCCGTTCTCGGCCCCACCGTCGGCGGGTGGATCGTCGACAACTATAGTTGGCGCTGGATCTTCTTCATCAACATTCCCGTTGGCATTCTGTCGCTCTATCTCACCAACCGCGTTGTCGAAGATCCGCCCTATCTCGCCGCAATCCGCAAGCGCAAGGAAGGCGTCGACTACTGGGGCCTCGGCCT
>JBELAI010000067.1:0-47229 GCA_049508975.1 Occallatibacter sp.
AAGATGCGTGCCAATGGAGAAGGTGCGGAAACAGAGATCCCGATTCACGACCTGATTGAAGTGGGCGTCTTCAAAGGAAAGAAGGACAGCGAGGAGCCGCTGCACACGGAGAAGGTTTGGATTACGCAGCCGCACACGACGTTGGAGTTTGTTGTAAACGAACCGCCAACCCGCGCCGCGATTGATCCTTACAGCAAACTTATCGACCGCAACCCGGAGGATAACTGGGCAGACGTGGAGTAGCGAGCGAGTTATCAGTGATTAGTCGTTAGTGGAGACTGGACAGTAGATGGCGTTTGACAAAAGTCAGCTTTCTTTCATCAACGTTGTCATCAGCGCGTCTCTGCGTTCGTTGGCTATGGCGTCGGTGTTATCAAGCACGCGTCTCCAGACAAATAAGGCGCCCACAGCGAGAACAAGAAAGATTGGAACCGCCAGCCACATTCTTTCGAGAAACCAGCAGAGCGCAAAGACTGACGCGCCTATGGCAAGCACTCCCAACTGGACAAGGAGGCTGAGAAATGCGTTGCCCTGGGAGCCCCGCTGTCGCGCAATCCGCCCGGGATTTACACGATAGGGCATTTTGAGCGAAAAAATGTTACCCGCAGCCAAATTGCACGGTAGAGAGAACACCAGCCACGCTGCTGTTGCCGCGATGACCGCACTGTCCGGAATTCCCAGGCGCAAGGCAGCCAACACACCGGCCACCGTGGCGACCACGGCGAATAGCATGGAATGCAACAGGTTCTTCGCCAGGAGAACCGTCCGGATGGGCGTGGGTGAGAGAAAATACACCTGAATCCCAGCGCCCTCGGTGCCCAGGTTGTTGAAGAATACCTGCGTGAATCCGAGTTGCGCGTACACCATGCAAATCGGAAGGGCCAGAGGAAACACGGGCGCCTGGGTCGCGCCGCCGTTCTTGATGAAGACGGTCGAGAATACCAGCACCAGCAGCAGCGGTGCGCCAATGGCATAGAGCAGCGGCAAGGTCCTGAACAGCGCCCGCAGGTCCTTCTCGATCACCGCGGCAATAGGGCCGGAGCCGCCCAGCATGCGTGCGCTTCCGCGGTCCTGGGCTTCCCTTCCTGAGACACCGACGCCTGCCTTGCTACCCAAGGCAGACTTGGCTCGTCCCGGCGCCACGCTCAGGCTTTCGCCTCGATATTCAGACTTGAGGCGGGCTGCAAGAATGGCCCCGACCAGCACGCCGTAGAGCCCCAGAACGCCCAGCGAAGCACAGCCTGCCGCCGAATCCTGTTCAACGGACTGACGGAGCGCCTGCGCGGCCAGCCCCGGCGGAAGCCAATTCTGCACGGCGATCGCTTGTTCCAAATAAGGCTTATACCGTTCTTTTGCGGCTTCAAATTGCTCCGCCTGCTGCAGCGAATGGCTGCGGCCCGAATGCCGCTTCTGGTAAATCGCCGGGTTCATCAGTTGCAGGCTCAACACCAACACCATGAACACCGCGCCAAGAATTTCGCGGGTCTTGCGTTGCCGCAGCCAGCGCTCGATCCAGGCAAAAATGGCCCGCACCAGCAAAATGTTGAACGCCGCAAACACCGCGAGCGCCAGCGTGGTCCACGGCAGCAGCGCAGGACGCGCCACTGCAACTCCAATCCACATGCCGAGGCAGCAAACCGCTCCCAATACTGTGGAGACATCCAGCAGCCCGAAGACCAGGTAAAGGAAATAATACGACCCGAATTGCACTGGAAAGCGAAGCAGAATCCCTAAGTCGAATTGCTCCTGATAAGAGGCGAGCATCACCGGAATCATCTGCCACAGGAAGCAAAGCACCCAGAACAAAATCGGCAGATAGCGCCACTGGGCTTCGGATACAAGGGCGTATGTGCCGATCCCCATGCCCGTGCCGAACAGCAATCCGAAGAACGCATAGATCATCCATGCGATGCCGGTCGCGCCCAAATCGAGAATGCCGCGAATGGAGCGTAGTCCGCTGCGAAACATTTCCCAGCGCAGCCTGAACATGGCTCCATACTGTGCTCGTGCCAATGGCCCTAACACCCCAGCATCGATGGCGACGGGCTCGCCAGTGGCGCCCGCGCCAACTAGGTTAGCCATGTCAGCTCCTGTGCCTGCTCCTGCTGCCCGCCCGCGCCAACAATGGCCAGGAAGATTTCCTCGAGCGTCAGGCGTTGCTCCTGCTCTACGCCGGGTAATGTGGAGGCGACGCCGGCTCGCAGATCTTCCAAAGAGCCGTTCGCCACCAGCTTACCCTGGCTGATGATGGCCACGTGACTGCATAGCCGCTCCACAATTTCCAGCACATGCGTGGTAAGGAAGATGGTGGCTCCGCGGTTGATCATGCCGGTCAGCATGGTCTTGAGCATGCCGGCTGCAATGGCATCGACTCCCTCAAAAGGCTCGTCGAGAAACAACACCTTGGGCCCATGGATGACTGCCGCAGCCAGCGCCAGCTTCTTCTGCATTCCATGGGAGAAGTCGGTCACCAGCTTCTTGTTCTCGTCGGCCAGTTGCATGAATTCAAGCAGTTCCTGCGTCCGCTGATTTGTTGTATGCCGATCCAGACCATACATGCGGCCAACAAAATGCAGGTATTCGGTTGCTGTCAAGCGCCCCATCAGCGCCATGCCTTCGGGAACCACGCCGATCTGGCGTTTCAAATCGAGTGCGCTGGCTCCGAATGGACGGCCGAGAATTTCGACAGATCCCGCACTTGGCTCCAGCAGGCCGGTGAGCATTTTGATGGTGGTGGATTTTCCCGCTCCGTTCGGCCCCAGAAAACCGAAGAATTGTCCAGAAGCCACGCTTAGCGTGACATCCTCTACAGCGGTCAGTGCGCCGAAGCGCCGAGTGAGGCCATGGGTTTGAATCGCCGCATTTTCCATGTGCCGCAAGGATAACAACTTTTGGTTGCGGAACAAAACAATGTAGGGGTGGAACCTACTTTGGAAGCGGGACTTGAGGCGAGCGGCCGGGGGCGGTCAACGGGTCGGCACTCCCCAAATCATTCAAATGCCTTTCGACCTCGCGCACGCCAAGGTCTTCGGGAAACAGCGATCGATACTGCTCTACCAACTTGCGCGCCTTGGCGGCCTGGCCATCCATCGCATATTGCTGCGCTAGTCGGGCGGTCAACTGACCTGAATAGGGAAATGCGGCTAGTCCCTTCTCCAGCACTCCCGCGGCCTCTTGTCCACGGCCAAGGTTTTCGAGAGCAGTGGCCAGGTTCAGAAATGTTATTGGCTCTTCCGACCCATTTCTGATCGCCATCGCGAAGTCCCTCGCTGCAGTGGCATTGTCTTTTCTCTGGGCCATTGCAACTGCGCCCAGCGAGGCCAGTACCGTGGGATTGTCGGGGTCAGACTTGCTGAGTTCGTTGAGCTTGCGGAACCACAGAGGCCATAGGCTCGGATCCTTGCGTGCCGCGGTGAAGTAGGCCTCCAACTGCCCCAGGTCGGGCATGCGCGCATCGGCTTCGCCGGCCGGCCGGTTCATCCACAAGAGGCCGGGAAGATCGGGCCTGGGTTGCTCGAAAGCAACGTCAGGCAGCGGTTGGCCAGGATAGCGAACGATGCGATGCTTAGTGTCATTCGAGTGAGCAATGCCTGCCACGGGGCGCTTCTCCATGTGGCATTCGACGCAGTAGTCGGCTGCCGCAACGCGCTTGCTGTCTTCCGGTTTGAGCGTGCAGCTTTTTACCGTGTGGCAGGTGAGGCATGCTGCGCGATAGGCTGCTTTTTCCTCTCCCGGTTTAGCCTCATGATGGATAGAGTGACAGGTGGAGCAGGTCAGCTTTCCATGGCTCGCCTGGTAACACTTGCTCAGTTCCAGTGTCGAGTTCTTCCACCAGAGAGGTTGCTCAAGGCTGCCGCGAATGGGCGGATTCGTCTCAAGGCGATTGGCCTCTTCGCGCTGCTCCAGCTTTATGGGGCGCTTCACGATTGCGATCGTATCGGCGAGCGGAGTTCCGGGGCGATAATCGAGCACGCTCTTGCCGGGATAGATGACCTGCGCATCGCCCGCCTGGTGGCATTCCTGGCACAGGTCGTCGGCCAGGCGCGGGGAGAGTTTGGCTGGATTCACAATTGTGGTGTCGACTTCGTTGGCCGCGAGCACACGACCCTTTTTCGCTTGCATTTCTTTCACGTGAAGGGCGCCCGGGCCGTGGCAGCTCTCACAACTGACACCGAGTTCACCGAACCGGAAGGGTGGGTCATTAAACTTCCCGTCGAACATGCCGTGCCTGTCCGCGGGATCAGGCTGGCCGTTATGGCAGAGCAGGCAACCGGTGGTCATCACCCGCGTGAAACCTACATCGTCGGCCGCGTATCCAGGAGAAAGCTCCCATGTTTTGGAGTGCGCGTAGTAGCTGAGCGGTGCCTGAAAGATCCAGGGGCCGACTTGAAACAGGTAACTATAGCCCACGCTTTCCCCACCGGCCACGTAGTCGATTTTGTGGTCAATCTGATAGGTTTTGTGGCCTTTTTTGTCTTCTTCGTATGCACCCTGATAGAGATCGCCGTCTTTCTGGTAAACAGTGTAATAGCGATTGTTCTTAGTATTGAAAACGGTGATGAGGTTGGGCACCCGCGCCAAATCGCTGGGAATATTGGCCGGAGCCATCGATTGGCCATGCGTGGATGGCATGTAGTCCCGATAGATCTCCGCGTGGCAGCCGGAATTTCCGCATGTCTTCGAGCCGACATAGGCCACTGAAGGGTCGGTGTTGCCAAAGATGCCGCTCTGTGCGGACAACGCCGACACACAGAAACAGACTGTAAATAAGACAACCCGGAGGTTAGCTGAAAAAGACAAGAGTGCGGCCCGGAAACAGGGAGGTCCCCAAAGGAGCGAACACATCCTGACCGTTGCCCGCAAACAATGGGTTGAGCGGAAAGGTGAGCCGGGAAGTCTCCAAGTGTTTTTCAATTCGCAGAAGAAGCCAGCGAAATCGACTTACCACAGGTCCCTGCCGTTTCGTTTGACGAGAGAATTGGCTTCCGGATTACGAGGAGATCTCATCAGTCTGAAGAATTGTTGGCAAGATTTCAACGGGGTGAAATCACGATTCAAAATCACGAACAGCTGCTAAGGGAACGACCGAAAAACCACCGAGTGATGGAGGTCTACGAGTTTCTGTGCTCCTTTCGCTCGATTACCTGAATAGAACCTTCCCCTAACTGACTTCTTCGGCGCTAGCTTCACCCAACGGATCATTCTCACGATCTGTGACATCGGCAATCGCCGCCAGGCGTTTCGCGAGGTCCGTGGTCCAACTTCCTTCCGACGCGCGCCAGCCCCAGTTCCCTGCTCCCACGGCCGGGGTATTCATGCGCGCCTCTGAACCCAACTCCAGCAAATCCTGCGCGGGGACTACGGCGACCTCGGCCACGCTGGCCGCAGCGGCACGGATCAGCGGCCAAACAGGCCTTCCACCAACCGGACCCACGAATGCTTCAATAGCGCTTCGCGTGGCAGCACCGAGCGTGTTCCACCAGCCCTGCGTGGTGTCGTTGTCGTGAGTGCCTGTGTAAGCGACAGTGCCTGGAGTGTACTGTTGCGGCAGGTGCATGTGCGCGCTCTTGTCGCTGAAGCCAAACTGAATCACTTTCATTCCCGGCATTCCTAATGCCAGGCGCAGCGCGTCCACTTCGGCCGTAATGAGTCCCAGGTCTTCGGCGACCAGCGGCAACGGTCCCAGTGCGGCTTCGAGGGCGCGGAACAACTCGAGGCCCGGCGCCTTTACCCACTCTCCGTTGATGGCCGTCTCTTCTTCCGCGGGAATTGCCCAGTAGGCCTCGAAGCCGCGGAAATGGTCGAGCCGCACAATGTCGTAGAGCGCGCAGGCTCTCCGAATGCGATCGACCCACCAGGCGAATCCGCTTGTCTTCAAAACATTCCAGCGATAAAGCGGGTTGCCCCAGCGCTGGCCAGTGGGAGAGAAATAATCGGGCGGCACACCCGCGATGCGCACTGGCTTCAGTTCTTCGTCCAACTCGAACAGCTCGGGATGCACCCACACGTCGGATGAATCCATGTTCACGAAGATCGCTACGTCGCCGAGAATCCGTATACCGCTCTTCGCCGCGACGGATCTCAGGCTGCCCCATTGTTTGGCAAATGCGAACTGCAGCACCTGCTCTTCGGCCAACGCCCGGCCGTGGTTTTGGGCAAGCTGCGCCAGCACTTCAGGCTGCCGCTTGCGCACAGGCTCCGGCCACGCCGTCCATGCGCCGGTGTTAAATTCCCGGCGCAGCACGGCATAAAACGCGTAGTCCGTCAGCCAGCCCGCTTCAGCACGGCAAAACTCCTCGAATTCCGCCCACTGGCCGGCTAGTTTCGCATCTTGCTGCGCGCGGTCAAGAAAGTTTCCGGCCGCTTCGTGGAGTAGTGGGAGTTTGCGGCCTTCCACCTCGCCAAAATCCACATTGCCACCACGGCCAGACAGACCGGCAATGTGCTCGACACCAATCCAGCCCCAGTCGCATAGAAGCTCAAGGCTGATGAGATAAGGATTGCCCGCAAAGGCCGACGAGCCCGCATAGGGCGAATTGCCGTAGCCGGTTGGGCACAGCGGGAGCACCTGCCAGACATGCTGTTTCGCCGCGGCAAGGAATGCCACAAATTCGTGGGCCGCTGGGCCCAGGTCGCCGATGCCCCCATACGAAGGCAGCGAGCTCACATGCAGAAGAACTCCGGAGGAGCGCTTGAATTCCATACGTCCATTATCCGATGCAAGGCCGGGCGCAGACGATGCCACCCGCTGCCAGCCGGTATAATCCGTGTGTCCGGCGGAACCTGCCGCAACTTCTTCCGAATCATCCGAGGCACGAATCCCTTGAAAATCCGTTATGCCCGCATTTTTTCTTTCGCTTTCGTATCGATATCAGCCTTCCTGAACATTGGCGCAGCTTCAGCACAACCAGCGCTTCGCGCACCATTGGTCTTGTCCAGGGACTGGCAGTTGCAGGACGTGGCCAAAGTGCTGGAAACCGGCGCAGAGGTTTCCGCATCGGCCTTTAAAACCACAGGTTGGTATGCGGCAACTGTTCCCGGCACCGTGCTCACCACGCTCGTGAACAACCATGTTTACCCTGAGCCGTTGTACGGGGAAAATAACCGTCCCGAGAAGATTCCAGAAATCCTGGCGCACACTTCGTACTGGTACCGGGCAGTGATTGAGGTTCCAATTTCCTATAAGGGGCAGCACATCTGGCTCAACTTCGACGGCATCAATTACGCCTCCGCGGTGTGGATCAACGGAACGCAAATCGGCACTACGCGCGGTGCCTTTGAGCGCGGTATATTCGAGATCACGCAAAATGTGAAGCCGGGACAGAAGGCGGTTCTCGCGGTACTCGTTTCTCCGCAGCCTCACCCCGGCATCTCGCACGAGCACACATTGCGCAACGGGCTTGGCCTGAACGGCGGCGAAACTGCGATTGACGGGCCGACGTTCCTTTGCACTATCGGGTGGGATTGGATTCCCGCCATCCGCGACCGCGACACCGGCATCTGGCAGAAGGTCTTTCTATCCACCAGTGGCCCGGTTGTTCTGAAGAACCCGCTGGTCACCACCGACCTTCCGTTGCCGCGAACAGATTCCACAGATATTGGCGTTCAGGCAACTATCGAGAATGTTACCGACCAGCCCGTCACGGGCGAAGTCTCAGGCGTCATTGGAAACATAAGCTTCGGGCGGCCCGTCACCCTCGCCGCGAACGCAACACAGTTGGTCTCGTTCGATGCGAAGGAATTCCCTGTGCTGCACAGGGAGCATCCGCCACTCTGGTGGCCCAATGGCTACGGACCGCAGAATCTTCTGAAACTTCATTTGAGCTTCAAGGTGAAGAAACAGATTTCCGATGAGCAAGACGTCAGCTTCGGCGTTCGAAAAATCACTTACAGCGTCCCCGGCACGGACACGCTGACCATAAGCGTCAACGGCGTTCCCATCTTTATCCGCGGCGGCGATTGGGGACTCGATGAAGCACTGAAGCGCATACCGCGTGCGCGGCTCGATGCCGAGATTCACATGCACCAATTGGCCAACGTCAACCTGATTCGCAACTGGGTTGGCCAGAGCACAAACGAAGATTTCTACGAACTCTGCGACAAGTACGGCATCCTCATCTGGGACGAGTTTTTCCAGCCTAATCCCAGCGACGGGCCGAATCCCACCGATCTCGATACCTATGTCGCCAATGTGCGCGAGAAGATTCTGCGCTTCCGCAATCATCCCGCGATCATGTTGTGGTGCGCGCGCAACGAAGGCTTTCCTCCGCCGGAGATTGATGCGGCACTGCGCAAGCTGATGGCCGAACTTGAGCCGACGCGCCGCTATCAACCTAGTTCCACGGACGGTGCGGGTGTGCGCTCCGGTGGGCCGTACTTCTGGCGCACTCCGCGCGACTTTTACAACGTTACCGACGATTATTTCAAGACTGAAACCGGCTCAGTCTCCGTGCCTACGCTCGAATCCGTTCATGGGATGATGCCGAAAAAAGACTGGGAGATGATAACCGACGATTGGGCCGAGCACGACCTGGCCAAGGGAGCATCCGGCGGAGACTGGTATCCGGCAACGCTTGCGGCGCGCTATGGAAAAATCGCCAACCTCGCCGACTTCGTTCGCAAAGCGCAGCTCATGAATTACGAGGCCTACCGCGCCATGTACGAGGGACGCAACGCGCAGATGTTCCATCCCACGACTGCTGTCATCACGTGGATGAGCCATCCGGCGCAGCCGAGTTTCGTTTGGCAGCTTTACCACTACGACCTCGAGCCCAACTCTTCGCTCTTTGCAGTCAAGAAGGCGGGGGAGCTGGTGCATATTCAATACAACGAAGCGGTTGGCGAATTGCAAGTCATCAACAATCTGCCGGAGGCTCTCACAGGCGCTACTGCGCACGTCTTCATCTACCACCTCAATGGAGCGCTCGCTTCAGAGTATGAAAACAAGGTGAGCGCGCCGGGCTCGGCGGTCACTAATCTTGGTAAGGTGAAATTCCCGGAGTCGCTCGATTCCACACACTTTCTCAAGCTCGATTTGCGCGATGAACACGGGAAGCTTGTCTCCTCAAATTTCTATTGGATCGCTCAGCCGGGGTACCCCAACGTTCTCACCGATCTTGAAAAGATGGCCATGGTTACGCTGGAGGCGAAGGTCGAAAGCAAGGACACTGAAGGACGCCGCGTCGTTACAGTTACGCTGCACAATCCATCAGCCAACGTGGCGCTCATGACGCATCTGCAACTGCGGCGTGCGCATTCCGAGGAGCGTGTGCTGCCTGTCTTCCCGAGCGACAACTACGTGTCTCTTGTTGCGAATGAGACACGCACCATCACCCTCGAAGCTGAAGCTAGCGGTTTCAACGGCGAGGATGCGCTGGTCGTGGTCGATGGCTGGAATGTCACTGTTGCGCCGGCTTCGGCACCAGGTGTTGCGATTGCGCCCAACATCGATGCACAGCCGAGTCACTGGCCGGCTACGGGACTTCCATTCCAGACGACTAACTTGCGGTAGCGTCATCGATCGAGTGCAACCCTCACCGTTAGCGATCGACACTCGATGGCACCCATCTCCTGTGGCGATGGATCCCATCGCTATCTTTCGTGGCTCCGATTCTCATTTCGTGGGAATCTATGGAGAGGACAAAGCAAGTTCCGGGAAGACTTCCCCAGAAGTTTTCGTCATGATAGGTTCCGGAATGCTTTGAAGTTTCTTGAGGAGGTCGCCCAGTGAAACTACGCGATGCACTCGAAATGTTTCTGCTCTCCGCGGTTTGGGGAGCATCGTTCATCCTCATCAAACTGGCGGGCGCGGACCTACCGCCGGTGTGGGTCGCGTTTGGACGCCTCACGTTTGGGTCGCTCTTTTTGTGGACTGTGCTCAAACTGGGCCGTCACAAGCTGCCTCCGGTCAGGCTCATCGGCCCGCTGGTGGTGGTCGGAATCCTCAATAATGCGCTGCCTTTTTGCTTTTTCGCGTGGGGAGAGCAAACCGTGCCTTCGAGCATTGCCGCCATCATCAATGCAACTACGCCTATCTGGGCTCTGCTGTTGGGGCTGACGCTTGGCACTGCACGCGCCACGCGCCTCACGGCTGCCGGCGTAGTGCTCGGGTTCCTCGGTGTGCTTGGAGTTGTGTATGGCCATACCTCGGGAGTTGCCGCGGCTGCGGGTTCAAAAGGCTTTGTGTTTGGCGCTATCCTCATCGCCATTGCAAGCCTCAGTTATGGAGCGGGCGCTGTGACCGCGAAACGGTGGCTGCAGGGCGTGGAGCCGGTCGTCATCGCCACGTTTCAATTGACGTTGGCTGGGCTGGTACTGATGCCGATCGCACTGCTCGGGCCTCACCCCACCTCTCTGCACTGGCAGTCTTTGGCTGCCGTCACCGTTCTCGGAGTTCTGGGCAGCGGGCTGGCTTACCTGTTGTTCTTCCGCCTGCTGGCTACTATCTCGCCCACACGCACAGTCGCCGTCACTTATGTGCTGCCAATCTGGGGATTATTCTGGGGATTCGTTGCCGGCGAAGAGATTCACTGGACAGCGCTGGCCGGCGTTGCGGTGGTGTTGGCAGGCCTGGTGCTGCTGAACCTGCGCTCGCGTCCAGCGATAGCCGTGACGACTGCAGTTTCTCAAGAGCCATGCTCCGCAGAACAAGCCTGATCACGAAGAACGGCCCGCAACCATTGAGGCTGCGGGCCGTTCTTCACTGCTTAATTCCAGACCAGGTTACATGCCCGGAATCTGCGGCCCTTGTTGTGCTTTGGCATTCATCCGGATGCGCTTGTTCTTTTTGTAGTCGCTCACGATGCTGCTCATAAAGACGTTGAATGCATCGGAGCGACGCTGCTCCAGAAGCTGGTCGCGCGTCTGATCGAAGTTCTTCGCAATCTCGTCCGGCGTGGGTTCCTGTTTGTCAACCATCTTGGCCACCACTCCATTGCGCGCCGTATCGATAGGCCCGCTGATAGCGCCGACTGCCATGTCAAGAAGTTGCGGGGCTGCCTGCGCAACCTGACCGAGGTCGGGAACCTGTCCATCCGGACCAACCAGGTCGCTGGTCTTCACCGTAGCGCCCACTTCTTTGGCGGCCTTGGCGAGATCGTTCTCGGCCTTGGCTTTGTTCGCCAGATCAGTGGTTTTCGCGTTCAGCAGTTGCGGCAACATCTCGTTGCGATAGTCGTCCAGAACGTGCGTCTTCCAGTCAGCAAAGGTCGGCGCGTGCGCAGGCTGAATGCCCGTGACCTGGAAAATGGCATAGCCCTCGCCAGTTTGCGCGGACTGCGGCGGATCGCTCTGCTTGGCCTCAAAGGCCCTGGCGATTACCTGCGAGCCGTCTGGCAAAGCGGAGATTACACCCTGCTTCCCAACCGGGGGCGTTGTTACCACTTCAAGGTGATGTGCGGCTGCTGTCTTCTCCAGGCCATTCTTGATCGCCTCCGAGGTAAGCGTGTGCGCGAAATTTTCCTCCGAGGCAGCAGCCTTCTGGCGGAACAGAGTGGCTTGAATGGTGGGCAACACTTCGCTGATGTCCTGCGAGTGCGCCGGCTTGCGCTCTTCCACTTGCACAATGTGATAGCCGAATTGGCTTTTCACAATCTGGGTGTCGCCAATCTTCTGGGTGAAGATAGCCTTGTCGAATTCCGGAACCATGGTGCCGCGCTGGGCAAAGGGCAATTCGCCGCCATTGTCCTTGCTTCCCGGGTCGTCGGAGTTCTTCTTGGCCAGGTCGGCAAAGTTTGCTCCGCCCTGAATCTGCTTCAGAAGTGCCTCAGCCTTGGCCTTGGCGGCAGCATCGGTCTTGGCGTCAGCACCCGCATCCACCTTGATAAGGATGTGTCGCGAGCGCGCCTGCTCAGGCGTTTGATATTCGCTCTGGTGGGCGCCAAAATACGCATTTATTTCCTGCTGCGTGGGCGTCGGAACGCCGCCGGGAATATCATTTGGCGAAAACGCGAAGTAGGTGATCTTGCGCTCTTCAGGGACGGCCGATGCGTAACGGGCTTTGTTCTTGTTGAAGAAGGCTTCGAGGTCGCTGTCCGACGGATTGATTGTCTTGCGAATATCGTCCGCGGAGATCACCGCGTAATCGAATTTCATTTTGATGGCGCCCTTGCGGTAATTGTCGCGAACTTCCTGGTCGCCCACCGCGACCCCACCTGTAATCAACGCCTGCAGGCGCCGGATTGTGATGTCGTGCCTCACGTCCTCTTCAAACTCCGCAACCGACATATTGAACCGGGTGGCGACCAAGTCGGTGTACCGGTCTTCGCCAATGAACTTGCCGCCGGGGAAGAGCACCTGGCCGGCTGAGCCGGTTTGCAGATACTGGCGCACGTCGTCTTCAGTGGCGCGAATGCCGAGCTTCTCCGCTTCGTCCAGCAAAATGGCCTGCTGAATGAGTTGCTGACCCACGCGCTGCTCAAACAGGCCGAGAATCATCGGATTATCGGGATAGCGCTGCTGCTGCAACTGCGCACGCGCCATTTTTTCGACCAGCTGCTGGCTCACGGTCGTGCCGGACGAAAAGAACTTGCTGTACCAGTGCGGGTAAATGACCGCATAGGTATCGGCGGCGGCGGCTCCCTGGCCGGTGAGGCCGGGTATGAGGTACACCACCATTGAAATTGAGGCCATCCCGATGATGACCACGAAAAATGCCTTCACAACACGGCTGTCTCTTTGCAGGAAACGAATCATGGGTGGACTTGAACCTTCTGCTCTCTATGCGCGGGAATGATGTACCCTGACCCGGCCGGCTCAAATCGGCCTCGGCTCCCAGGCGGGCATCCACCACGGATGCGCAATTCTCGCGCTGTTCTCGATTGGCGCGACTCTCACTCATTATAGACGAGACGGGACCTATACGGCCGGATTCAACAGCCCGACCAATTACACTTGACCCCAAAATCGGCTTAACCTCATTCACGTTGGAGGAAGGGAATGTTCGAGCGATATACCGAGAAGGCTCGCCGCGCAATCTTCTATGCGCGTTACGAAGCGAGCGAGTTTGGAAGGAAGTTTATCGAAACGGAGCACCTGCTGCTCGCCCTGGTACGTGAGGACAAAGCAAACCTTGGCCTATTCATGCCGTCTCTGGACTCGGCAGAGTCGATTCGCGCGCGGATTGAGACGCACACTCCTCCGGTCAAAAAGATTCCAACCAGCGTGGACTTGCCGCTTTCCAACGAGTGCAAGCGTGTACTCGCTTACGCGGCCGAGGAGGCCCAGCGCCTGGCCCACAAGCATATTGGCACCGAGCACCTGTTTCTGGGACTGATGCGCGAGGAAAAGTGCTTCGCGGCTCAGTTGCTTCGGGAATGCGGAGCGGATCTCAATCGGGTTCGTAAGGAACTGGCGACCAAGCCCCCTCAGCGGCCAACGGTCGAAGAGGAAACAGCAGCCCGCGAGGAAATCGGGCGGGGGATTCACCCACACATTGTCAGGCAGCCACCTGAAACGCATGACTTCGTGAAGAAAGTTGGCTTCCAGGCATACACCGAGGAAGCGCGGCGGGCGATTTTCTTCGCCCGTTACGAGGCCAGCCAGTTCGGGTCCCCGTATATTGAATCGGAGCACTTTCTTCTGGGGCTGCTGCGCGAGGACAAGACGTACCTTGCACTCACCTTCCTTTCCCTGCCAGACCTGGATTCGCTCCGTGCAGAGATTAAATCTAGGACACTTACCCGCAAGGATGTCTCTAGCAGCGTGGATCTACCGCTTTCCAATGAGTGCAGGCGGGCGCTGGCCTACGGTGCGGAAGAGGCTGAACGGCTGGGGAAGGCGCAGATCGGCACCGAGCACTTGTTGCTGGGACTCTTGCGCGAAGTGGGGTGTTTCGGGGCGCAATTGCTTCTGAAGCGAGGCGCTGACGTCGGGCGCATACGCAAAGAATTGTCCACGCCTCCCGATTAACGAGATCTGGTTGAGGTTCGTGATCTCCCACCCTAGCGACAAGAACAAGAGCGTCGCGAGGATGGGGCACCCAGTTTTAGTGGCGGATGTTGTAGAATTCGACCCATCGACCAACCGAAATAGTCGATATGATTATCCGCAATGGACAACACTAATTTGCATGTTTTTCATAGATTTGCATCCCAGCCACTCCAACGTGCACTTGCGGACTCTCCAGTAGTGATGGTGATTGGGACTCGCGGGTGTGGTAAATCCTCGCTGGTTCGCAACTTCATCTCGAAAGAACGTAAATACATCACCCTCGACAATGATGCTGCCCTTGAATCAGCACGTTATGACCCCGCTGGTTTTGTTCGCGGAATGGATTCAGCCATCATTGATGAGGTGCAAAAAGCTCCCGAGCTTCTGCTGGCCATTAAGCAGTCTGTGGAAGACGATGGAAGACCTGGCAGATTCCTGCTAACGAGCTCCGCCAACCTGGTCTTGCTGCAGCACCTGCCGGAAAGTCTGGCATCCCGCATGGAGATCATTACCCTTTTGCCCATTTCCCGGGCGGAGATCGATGGAAGCAGGCCAACCTTCCTGACCGCGGCCTTCTCCGGTGAGCTGGTTGAGCCTCCATTCCAGCTCATCGGAGGCGACCTACTTCAGACAGTCGTTGCCGGCGGCTACCCGGAGATGCTGCGGCGCAAAGAACCCCGCCGCAAGAGCTGGGCGCGGGACTACGTTATGAACCTTGTGCGGCAAGACGCGTGGGAGATTGCGGGAGTTGAAAAACTCGATCGGTTACCCCGGCTGCTCGAGATCCTCGCTACTCATTGTGGACAACTTACCAACTTCTCGCAGATCGGAAGCCAGCTTGAGCTTGACGACAAGACTACGCAAAAATACACCGGAATCCTGGAACAATTGTTCCTGGTACAGCGGGTTCCCGCCTGGTTTGAAAGCAGACTGAGCCGGCCGGTGAAGGCGCCGAAGCTGCACTTTGTCGATTCCGGGATGCATGCAGCCATGCTTGGGCTGAGCGCGGAAAAGGTGGCTAAAAACCGTGCCGCATTTGGTGCTTTGCTTGGGACGTTTGTGTATTCCGAGATCGTGAAGCAGGCTAGCTGGTCGAACGAGCTCTATACGGTCAACCACTTTAGAGACAAGGACCAGGATAAGGTCGATTTCCTGATCGAGGATGAGAGCGGAGCTTTGATCGGGATCGAAGTGAAGCCGGCTGCAACTGTGTATGGAACTGATTTCAAAGGGCTGCGGAAAATACAAGTCCACTGTGGCGACAAACTGAAGTTGGGGGTTGTGCTTTACGACGGAACCAAGGCTGTTGCGTTTGGAGATCGTCTTTTCGCGGCCCCGATCTCGTGTTTGTGGGGCGGCAAGCCAGCGGGCTAAAGCGGCACGTAAGTCTTTTGTTTTTTCAAATGGGTCCGGAGCCGATTTGACGTAAGTGCTTTATTTAAGGGGTCAAAATTGGCCAATTCATACGTAACATGCTTTTTTTCAATTGCTTACGCGAAATTTCGGAAAACGGCATGAATTCATGCGGTGGGATGCCTCGTTTTTTGCCCGTGATGAGCCTTCTGCGGGTGCCCTCTTGCTTGATCTTTCTTGATTGTGCGCCGAAGACGAGGAATGAACTGCACATTGGAGTGAGAATTCTTTTGGAGAGGAAGAAACCGCGGTCGCGTCGACTTGAGCATTGCGGCTTCGCGGGACAGGCGCTCTAGTTTCGCTCTGACATTGTGCGCGCATTGGGGAATTATTCCGCAAACAAATGGCGGGCATCCAGATCTTTCTGGATGCCCGCTCATTCGTCTAGCTTATCAAGGACTTACCGCCAATAGTAGTAGCCGCCCGTCATGTAATAGGGCCGGTAGTATACCGGGCCGTATCCGTAAGGATAAGAAGCATAAGCGTACGGTCCGCCGGCATAGCCGTACGGGTAGGGTCCGCGCCGGTAGAGGTTCGGTCCGCCCTGATAGAGGCCCTGCGCCAACCGAGCTGCTTCTTGCGCATTCACTGGATTAACCGTGAGAGGCGTATTCAGGTGGAAAGTCACCAGGGCCTCGGCCGGGATCCAGACTTGCGGTCCGGAAGAAGCCGCTGAAGCTGCTGTGCCTGCCGCAACGCCCGCACCGGCGCCTACCGCGCAGCCAACGCCGCGGCCCACCGCGCATCCGATGATGGTGCCCAGGATTCCGCCGCCGACAGCGCTACCAACTGTCTGGCCGGTCTTACTCGGACCCTTGACTTTAAACTGATCCGAATCAAGCGGGTAGCTCTGTCCACCCAGATCAAGCGAGGTGAGCCTCAGAGCCAGTTCCGAGCTTCCGCCCAGATCGCCGGAGCCGACCTTCTTGACCTCAGAAACTACGCCATGCACGGTCGCTCCTTTGGGAATAGCGAGCACCCCGCCGACTGCCACGTCGCGAATCACGGTAAACTGCACCGACTCGCCATCCTTGGCGTGCTTGCTGGCTAAGCCCTCGCTGGTCCGCAACTGGAGCAAAGTTCCCTGCGGAACGGTGACAGGACCGCTTGGCGCCTCATAGGTCGGTCCTTGCGGAGGCGGCGGAGCCTGTGCGTATTGCCGCTGCGGATAATACCCTGGCGGAGGCGCATATTGTGGCCGCGCCGGGGGATAGGGCGGAGGAGGCGGCCCCTGGTCCGGATTCTGAGCCTGCGCCTGGGCCTGGTCTTGATTTGGCATTTGATTTTGATTTGGCATGGGCTGCGGGCCATCCGTAGCGGATGGAGGCGGCTGCGCCGCATCGTCCGGCTGGTTGTCCGCCATCTGCTGCGCGGCTGGGTCCAGAGCCTGTGCTGCCTGCGCATCTTGCGGATTGCCGACCTTTAAATTGTTGTTAACCTTCGTAACGCCTGCGACATGCGCGGCAATGGACTCCGCCAGTTCGCTGGAAGCATCGGTCGAAACCGTTCCTGAAAGCGTTACCTCGCCCTGAATCGTCGCAGCGGTAATCAGGTCGTTCTTGAGCGCCTTTGAACCGTCCAAAGCATGAACCACGTCCATCTCAACCTGTCCGTCGCTGCGCTGGCCCGCCTGCGCCATTGGGGTGCCGGCGGCAGGCTTCTGATCCTGATTTTGGGCAACTGCAACCGCAGCGCACAGGGCCACTAAGCCGATCCACGCCAGAACCTGCGGATAAACTTTTTTCGAAAGTGTCATTGCAAATCTCTCCTCTGCCTGAGGTGCTGCTCCCCGTTTTTCCTATTTCAAGCTTTTCTTGCCATTTAGACGGGTGTTTCCGGGAGCCGTCATCGATTGGAACCCCATCCTGCGGAAAAAGTTCCGCACCCTGATACAAGATGCCAAATCTCCGCGGCTGGAGTCATTATCCTTCGGCAATCCCCCATAATCGCAACGTCGTGCGACAAATCCGAGGTTCATGCATCTCCTTGTGCAGGGGGTCATTCATGGCTGAACGAATCAATTACGCAAGGGCATTTCCGGAAGGGGTTCATGCAGTACTGGGCGTGGAAAAGGCTATTCGTTCCAGTGGTTTGGAGCCGTCGCTGCTGGAATTGGTCAAGATGCGCGCATCGCAATTGAACGGATGCGCTTATTGCCTGGATATGCATAGCAAGGACGCCCGTGCGGCCGGAGAGACGGAGCAGCGGCTCTACACACTTCCAGCGTGGAGGGAAACGCCATTCTTCACCGCACGCGAGCGCGCGGCACTTGCCTGGACCG
This sequence comes from Occallatibacter sp., assembly GCA_049508975.1. GTDB lineage: Bacteria > Acidobacteriota > Terriglobia > Terriglobales > Acidobacteriaceae > Telmatobacter. Next base: position 17,624 of record JBELAI010000067.1, read on the forward strand.
AGGCTCTGACCAATATCCAGGAGGGGCACGCTTCAGATGAGGAATACGACCACGTCCGGAAGGAATTCAGCGAATCCGAACTGGTAAGGGTCACCCTTGCGATTACACAGATCAACGTGTGGAATCGCATTGCCATTGCGTTCCGCGCGGAACCAGGTATCTACCAGCCCGCGGCGCATTCCGTGAAATGAGCCGGAGCTAAGCGCAACGTACGTACGCAAATCTGTTCAGAGTAATGCGAAGCGGGCGGAAACGCTTCAGGGTTCAACTGGCGCTGGAGGCAAGGTTCTGCGTATACCGACCTGGTTGGAAATCATGGAAGGCAACCGGTAGCGGTAGCGCAAGATCATGCCGGCAAGGTGCCTGGCAGACCAGTAGCGGGGAAGAAACACAGGTGGGTTGGAAGCAATTCGCCAGAGCCACCCGAGGCCTGCGTGGTCAACCCAGACAGGGATCCGAACCTGATCGCCTGAAAGAAAGGCGACAGCCGCGCCTATGCAATGAATTGCAGGTTTGTAGCTCAGATTCCGCTTGAGATAAAGGCCAAGCCGCTCCTGTGTGCCTCCGCCCAGTCCGACCACGACATGGCGCGGGCGGCGCTTTTCAATCTGCCGCAGCAAAGCTTCATCGGCAACAGACGCGCCGTACATCGGTGCAATGTAGACATTATCTGTGCCGACCTGGATTCCGTTGTCATTGAGCCAACCAATATTGCGTTGCGCCGAAGAAGCTGTGGGCATGATCCAGAACGTGGAACCTGCTTCACAGAATTCCTCGCGCTCAATCAATGCCCGCAAATATTTAAGTCCGGAAAGCTTGGGGATACGGTCTCGCTGAATCAGGTTCCAGATGAGCACCATGAGCGCGCTATCGGCAATCGCGAAATCGGCACCGAGAAGCGCCTCGCGGTACTCCTTGTCTTGCGTGAGATTGGTCAACGCAGGAGCTGCGGGAACGACGACCAGTCCGCCGCGCTGGGAGACGCGTTCAATCACATCGTGGGGATCGCCAACGATGAATCGAATACCAAGAATCTGCTGATAGCGGACAGAAAAGGTCATGGTTGCTTGTTACTCCAAAAGGCCCAAAGACAGGCTTGAGTATCTCAAACAAAGGTGGGAATGCAAATACGCCTATAGTACCCCGCGGGTAAGTTACTCAAGAACATTTGGCAAGTTACCTTATTCTGAAATTAGCCCCAGTTCCCATACAACCTTTCCTTCACTTCTCGTCAAGGCAGCGCAGGCTATGGCACGCCTCGTACAGGCGCGTGACCGCGCTGTTCTGCACCCCAAGCATCGTGGTTTCCTCCGATTTCGCATGAAAAGAAAGAAGGATGATGCACCGAAGAATTGCTACACTTCCGGCGCGGAGTTTGTTGTCGCATAACTCTAACACCAGCTAATGTTGTGCTGGATTACTCGGACAGCAGGCACCGAGTTAGACACACGGCAGGCTCTAAGCCACTTTCAATCGTAAGTCGAAGGTTGGCGAGACGGCTAAGAGCTAACATCCCTTGCGACATTTTGCGGAGAGGCAGGGAGTTCGTTCAATCCTCTGCCTTCACGGCACGGAATCTGCGGCGTCGCAATCAACGGTCATGGGATCTTCTCATGTTGTACATAACTCCGGCAGTGAGTCCGCGCGGCGCAAATTGATTTGCATTTAATAAGGGTCCCCATAACTGGTACTCGTACTCGGCGCGCGCCCAGATATGTTGAGTGCAGCGCAGCTGGATTCCCGCAGCGAAAGAGTTAGTAGCTCTGGAATCGTGCGAGTAAGTGCCTCCACCAACTTTCGGTCCAGGAGCGAAGTCCACTCTTCCAAGGCTGAACAGGTATTTGCCGTAAGGCCGGACGCGGTTCCAGCGATGCCAGGTGTAAGTGGGTCCACCTCCGGTGCTGGTCTCTTTAAGATCGGTCTGCCCCGGCGATCTCCCGGCAAAAATCGATTGAAACTGCGCCTCGAGGCCGAGGTTACGCGTCCACCCAGCGCCGAAAGGGATGCCTGCGTCTGCCCAAGCCGTGACTCCCCACAAACGGCCGTGTCCGGTTCCAGGGTACCGGGTATAGTCGGGTGCCGGGCCTTGGGCGTAGAAAGGATCGAAGTTTGAGGCACCGCCTCCAACAGCGAACGGCCACCCTCCCTCACGGGCGTCATAGGTGGTTTGAGATGCGAGAGGGGCGGACAGTGCGATCAAGAAAATGGCAGGCAAAAGCTTGGGGAGCAGCCTGAAAACCATAGGGTATCTCCTTTAGAGTCAATAAAATACCAAGGAACAAACGGCCCATTCAGGGCAAATGAGCAAGCGTGGCCTGGAGCATTAAGGACTGGGTTTCTCTCAACTGGGGAATCTGATGCCAGCGGACCAGCGATGAGTTGTAACCATATCTCTTAAACTCTTCAAATCCAGCAGTTATGGAGTCTTTTTGCATCGCTTCAGTTATGCGGAACACTAATAGAGGTGCACCCTTTTGAAATCATAGACGGCGCCAATGGTTATGCCGTAAGGGGTGAGGGGGCGGGCGCTGCCAAAAAGATCGGGCCATAGCTGGTACTCATAATCGGCTCGAAGCCAGATACTGCGAACTATGCGAAGATCCGCACCGCCGCCAAACGCGGTGATCGTCCGATCGTCGTGGCGATAGGTGGGAGGTGAAGCAGGGAGCGGAGGGAAATCGATGCTACCAATGCCGGCAAGGGCCTTTGCATAGGGATGGATTCTGTGGATGTGCCGCCATGTGTAGGCCACACCGCCCAGGCCGGTGTCGTGGCGCAAATTAGTTCCTGTGTCTCCGAACCGGGCGTCGGATAGGGACGCGGGTAGGCCGAAGCTGATATCTCGGCCTTCCAACTCAACGCTCAATCCTCGGAGCAGGTCAGGACCCGGCAGCCTGGTCAGGTTCCAGTCAAACCATGCGGTGATGCCTTCCATGTAGCGCGTGCGGCCAAACTGATCGTGGCCCCAGTCCATATTGAAACCAGACACGCCGGCGCCGGCCACAATCGGCAAGCCGCCTGACTCGGCCGAGGGCACGACTTGGGCGACGACAGGAAATGCAACGGCAACCAAGAGCGCGGCCAAGAGTGCAATCAGGGCTACCGTGGTCCGCCTGAATTTCATCCTGTGTCTCTCTCCTCTGTTGCGCGGTCGATTGTGGTGGGCGCCCGCAATGCAAGAATCGCGCCAAGGATCATGGTATCGCCAAGGTCCCGCATGCCCTATGCAACTTCCCGGTCAGTGGCCGCTAATGAAGTAACGTACCTGCCTCTTCTTCGATGGAAGCGAGCATCATTTTCAATGCTTGAACGCGGGGCGCAGCAAGTTGTTGTGCGCTCGTTGTGCGAAGCTTAGCCGGCAGCACCTCAACTGCACGTTGCAGCAAGGGGATTACAGAGGAAAAGGTTGGAAAGCGGGAATCGCGGCCGATTTTTACAACTGTCCGCAAAGCTCCGATCGCACCGAGCTGTTCCAAAATGTCGGCGTCGCGTAGCAGAATTGCTTCCTGCGAAATTGGCTCGTCTTGAGGCTGATGCGTGCGGATGGCTTCGGCAACGCCATTGAGCTTGGCGATCGGAAATCCCCAAGCTGTTAGCAACTCCCGAGTCCGTGCAATGGTGTACGGAACGTGATCCCATTGCGCCAGTTCTGCTGAATCTTGCGGCCGGTGGCCGAGAAATACTCCTAAGTCGTGCATCCATGCCGCGGCAAAGAGTATGTCGTCGTCGAAGGCCAGGCCCTGGCCTAGCCGGCAAGCTAGCGCGTAGAGGCGCGGTTGATGTCCGAATTTGTCGACCGGTTGTGCTTCGGTGCGGATGTAGTCGATTATGGATTCCCGCCAGAACGATGTCATGGTGAATTCCTTCCGATTCCGCGGGACATTTTGTGTGGAGAAGGGGTTGAAATGCATGTCCCCATCGCCCAGGAGGGAAGCTCCTGTTTTGCAATTGTCTTCGCAATCGCAGGATGCCAGTCCGTTTACGGCTTGCGCTGCGACGCGGCCTTCGCTACAACGGTGGAGCGACGGATTGGCACGATGGCGCCGGTAGCACCGGGGGCGTTCTGTTGGAAGCGGGTGAGCATCTCAGTGCGGACGTACTCGACGAAGCTTTGCATCTGGCGGTTCATCTCTTCCATGCGCTCACGCATTTGGAGGATGATGCCGATGCCGGCGATGTTGACGCCGAGGTCGCGAGCCAGGTTGAGGATGAACTCCAGGCGCTCCAGGTCTTCGTCGGTGTAGAGGCGGGTGTTGCCCTCGGTGCGCGATGGCTTGAGCAGGCCCTCGCGCTCGTAGAGGCGGAGGGTCTGGGGATGGATTTCGTACATCTCGGCTACGGCCGAGATCATGTAGGCGCCTTTGGATTTTCTTTTTGCGGCCATATTGTTGTGACCCCAGCTTAGCGCAAATCTTCCCGGAAATTGTTTGGGATTCAATCCCCGGTCTCAAAGGCGAGACCGGGGGCACCCAGTCTATAGCTTGTCAAACAGCGCCACGCGCGGGTCCTGATTATTCAATTTGGCTAGCTCGCGCATGATTTCGCGGCTGCGTTCGTCGTTGAGAGTGGGGACTACTACTTCTACCGTGACGATCTGGTCGCCTCGCTGGTCGGGGCGCTGCGCGTTCTCAACGCCACGCTCCCTCATGCGAAGCTTCTGGCCGCTCTGGGTGCCGGGAGGAATCTTCAGCTGGGCTCGGCCATCGATGGTCGGCACGTCAACCTTGGCTCCTAAAGAGGCCTCGGCAATGGTGACTGGAACTGTGATCTGAATGTCGTCGCCGACGCGGTTGAACACGGGATGCGTGCCGGTGCGGACGATCAGGAACAGGTCACCGGCCGGGCCGCCGTTGAGGCCGGCGTTTCCCTTGCCCTGAAGGCGGATGCGCTGGCCGTCGCGGGTGCCGGACTTGATGCGGAAGTCCACGGTCTCGGTGCGGCTCACTACTCCCTCGCCGTGGCAGGTGGCGCATTCATTGGAGGTTCGGCCGGTTCCGTTGCAGCGCGGGCAGGGGATGTTGAACTTCATGCGGCCGCCCATCTGCGTGACCTGACCGGTGCCATTGCACTCAGGACACTGCATGGGGCCGCCGGTGCTGGCGTGGCCGTGGCAGGTGGGGCAGGTCTCCTGGCGGTTGATCTGGATACGCGCCTGGCCGCCGCGGATGGCAGTCCAGAAGTCGACTGTGGCCTGGTATTCAAGGTCTGTGCCGGGCTGAGGGCCACGCGGTTGCTGCGGATGCTGCGCGCCGGAAAAGATGCCGGAGAAGATGTCTTTGAAGCTGCCCCAGGACTGCGAGCCGGCGCCTTGCTGAGGGCTGGCCGCGCCTTGAAAGCCGGAGAAGTCGAAGCCGCCAAAGTCCACTGGGGGTTGGCCACCGGCGGATTGCTGGCGCGCGTAGGCCTCGGCCTGGGCGGGATCGATCTGGTCGGAGTAGAAGCCGACCTGGTCATAGACCTTGCGCTTCTTCTCGTCGCTGAGGACGTCGTTGGCTTCGGAGATTTCTTTGAACTTCTCTTCGGACTTCTTGTCTCCGGGATTAACGTCCGGGTGATAGCGGCGCGCAAGCTTGCGGAAGGCCTTGCGGATCTCGTCCGATGTGGCCGTCTTCTTGACGCCTAGCGTTGCGTAATAGTCTTTGTTTTGTGTCGTGGGCATGTGTGTTTGGACTCAATCTCCGGTCAGTACCGAAAGCGAACTGTGTTGCTTGTTGCAATTCTTATGTTCATTGAGCGAGTTGTAGCCGTAGAGATCGCTAATATTGACCGCTCCTCAGGCTACAGCCTGCGAACCTTTCTCTTCCGCGATATTCCTCTGTGGCCGGGGACGAATCTCGTCCCGAATTGAAGCCTCCTCCGCGTCCGCCGCCGACTCCAGGTCGAAATCCATCTGCAAGCGCATCCAGAACTCCGGCGACATGTTGAAGTAGCGGGCCAGCCTGAGGGCCGTATCTGCTGTAATCCCGCGCCGCTCCCGGACAATCTCCGAGACCCGAGTCACCGGCACCCGCAGTTCCATCGCCAGCGCATTGGAAGAAAGTCCCAGCGGCTTCATGAACTCCTCGCGCAGCATCTCTCCGGGATGCAGTGGAGGCATCCGCTCCCCGTCTTCCAGTTCTTCGCCCGCCGGCTCAGTGGTAGTCAACAATCTGGACTTCGTAGGCATCCCCATCCTTCCATTCGAAACAGATTCTCCATTGCTCGTTGATCCGCAGGCTCCATTGGCCCTTCCGATCGCCCTTCAGCGGTTCCAACCGGTTGCCCGGCGGCTAAAGGCCAAGCTCTGAGTGCGATCCCAAGCGGACCAACTGCAGAGTTTCATCATCGGGCTTTCGGTAGATAAGCACCAAATCCGGTCTGATGTGGCAATCGCGGTGATCTTGCCAGTTGTTCGACAATGCATGATCGTGAAACCTCTCTGCCAACGGCTCATCGTTTGCAAGAGCCTGAACCATAGAGACAAAACTCTCGGAAAGATAGGCTCGATGCTTCCCTTTCGACTCGCGTTTCAGGTCGCGCCTGAAGGCTCGAGTCTGGTCAATGGCTCGCATCAATCGCCGATTGCAGATCATCCAAAGTCACTCTTTCGAGTTTTCCTTCCCGAGCCTCCTTCATCGCCGCGAGGGTCGCTTGGTTGGGAATCAACGGCTCGAAAGGGAGAGCCTTCTCGCGCGCAACGCGCGTGAGCATGAGGCGAACCGCATCGGAAACTGTCAAGCCAATCGCCTGTAGAACTTCGGCAGCCTCATCTTTGATTTCGGCGTTGATACGGGTCTGAACAAGTGCATTCGCGGGCATTCGGCACCACCTGCATTACATTGTAATTCAGGTCAAACGGGATTGTCTAAATACTTTGGCCTGCGGGAAAAACTTCCCAGCCGCATCAGGGGCTTTGTAATAAGGGCATGGCTTTAGCCAGGCCGATAAAGCCCCTCACGAATCAATGGCGGGCTTCAGCCCCTGCAAAGGCCAGACAGGCGCGGATGTCGGTCTCGGTCAGGTCAGGAAAGTCGGCCAGAATCTCCTCGTGCGTCATACCGCCTGCCAAGTAATCCAGAACGTCGTACACCGTAATGCGCAGGCCGCGAATGCAAGGCTTGCCGCTGCGCTTGTCGGGGTCGATGGTAATGATCTGCGAGTAGTTCATTCGAATCTCCACTCGTTGCCGTTGTGTGGCCAGTATAGGCGCGGTTCACGCGGAACAAATCTTGGGCACATCGCGCCTGGCGTCATGCGGCGACGTCAAATCGCTCGATTCTAGGGCGCTTCTTCCGCGATGCCTGCCACATATCGTAGCTCATCTGCAATTCATACCAGAGGCTGTCGTGGGTTCCCAGCGCAGCCGACAGGCGCAAAGACATATCGGCCGAGACGCCTGCCGCGCAATTGAGAATCCGTGAAAGCGTGGTGCGCGAAACGTGCAGCTTGCTCGCAGCGGTCGTGACGCTTATATCGCCCAGCGCATCGCGCAGAATCTTGCCGGGGTGAGGCGGATTGAACATTCGCTCCATAACGGCTCCTAGTGGTAATCCTGATAATCGACTAGAACTGCGTTTTCCCCTTCAAAGGTAAAGGTCAAGCGCCAGTTGGCGCTCACCTTCACCGCCCAATGGCCCTTGAGGTTGCCGGTCAGCTTGTGTAAATCCCATCCCGGCATGTTCATGTCCGCGGCGGATCTTGCGAAATCGAGCAATTGAAGCTGGTTCGCGAGCTTCGCGGCGTGGGCCGGTTGAATGCCTGCCTTGCTTCCAGTCCTGAAGAGTCGTTCGACGCCCGCATGACGGAAGCTTTTGATCACGCGTTAAGTGTAGCGCATCACGCATCAGGGGGCAATATGGATTCGCATTCTGTCGCTCTGTCAACGACCATTGCAAATCCAGGTTCCAAACACGGAATCCTGGCACCCGGCCCGTGGCGCGCTGGCCGGATCGGATTTAGAATCGCGGCATGAAAGTTCTCGCGATAGTTCTCAGCCTCCTCCTCTGCTCTCAGGCTTGGGCAAAGTCTCACAATGACGCGGATTATCAGGACGCGGTACTCGTCAGCTTCAAGGACGTGAAAGGGGACTCCTCCTGCACTTCAACCGGGACCGTCAAGGCCAATACTGACAGCAGCGGGGACACAACCGGAAGCACCTCTAGCGAGACCAACTGCCGGAATAGAATCGTTCGCGAGTACACTGTAAAGGTCGGAAGCAACACGTTTGTGATCGCCTATGGCTACAACTTCTTGAACTTGCACAACGACCTCTCAAAACTACTTCCAGGGAAGCCCGATACGACATCGTCGGAGCCAAATGACTTATCCACAGGAGGGAAAATGGCAGTAAATTGGTCTGTCCCTGAGGAAAAGGTGGAACATCTCAGCACCTTTCACGGAAGAACGGTTCACGCGAGATTATTCGTAAATGAGCGCGGCCAAATGGCGTGGGAAGTCATGACATGGACAGAGGAAGAACCGATGCATGATTGGTATTGGATTGCAAATAAAGAAATCCGCGAATATTATGGGCGAGCGCCAGACTTCAGAATTGGTGGCCCCATCGTCGGAATGGCGAACGAGAAGATGAACATTCTCCTTACCGCGATCAAGAAATGGGAGTCTGATGAGATTGAAAAGTTCTGTTCGTGATGTATCCCCGTTTTGAATAGCGCTGGGCGCCTCCTTACCCGAGTTATCGCTTACCTTGACGACCGAAAAGCAGGTCCTTCGACTCCGCTGAAGTACGCTTCGCTCAGGATGACAAAGTTAGTGGGTTAATTAAGATGGGGTGAACAACTTGCTGTTGCCCACCCCGCTCCGGTATTGGCCTTTGTGGTTTCCCACCCTTGCCGCGATGGAGCTGCGTCAAGGATGGGGCACCCGGCCTCATTGGTACTACTGCCCTTTCCGCCGGAACGGCGGGGCTGCCTGTATGGCAAATGCTACTTCTTGTCTTCGACGTCTACGTACTCGGCGTCGATTACGCCTTCGTCCTTCTTCTGCTCGGCTGCTGGTGGCTCGGGGCCTGCTGCTCCGGGACCGCCTTGTGTGGCTGAGGCGGCGTTGGCCTTGTAGAGGACTTCGGCTAGCTTGTGGCTGGCGTGGGTTAGCTTCTCGTGCTGGTCCTTCAGTTCCTTCGAAGACGGCGTGCCTTCGAGGAGCTTCTTGGATTCTGCGAGAACTGTTTCCACGTCCGACTTGACCGGAGCGGCTTCGGGGCCCTGCATCTTGTCGCCGGAGTCCTTCAGCATCTTTTCGATGTTGTAGACCAAGCCGTCGAGCTGGTTGCGGGCTTCGATTTCGTCGCGCTTCTCCTTGTCCTCGGTGGCATGGGCTTCGGCTTCCTTGGCCATCTTTTCGACTTCGTCCTTGCTCAGGCCGGAGCTTGACGTGATGGTGATGCGGGTGTCTTTGCCGGTGGCGTTGTCCTTGGCCGTGACGTTGAGAATGCCGTTGGCATCGATGTCGAACGTGACTTCGATCTGCGGCACGCCGCGCGGCGCGGGAGGAATGCCGGCCAGCTTGAACTTGCCCAAAGTGCGGTTTTGCGCAGCCATGGGGCGCTCGCCCTGGAGGACGTGGACTTCCACTTCGGTCTGCGAATCGGCAGCCGTCGAGAAGGTCTCGGTCTTCTTGGTCGGAATGGTGGTGTTGCGCGGAATCATCTGCGTGGCCACGCCGCCCAGAGTTTCGATTGCCAGCGTCAAAGGCGTTACGTCGAGAAGCAGAAGGTCCTTGACTTCGCCGGCCAGAACGCCTGCCTGGACCGCTGCGCCAATGGCGACCACTTCGTCGGGATTGACGCCACGATGCGGCTCGCGGCCGAACATCTTCTTGACCATCTCCTGGATCTTGGGCATGCGGGTCTGGCCGCCTACGAGAACCACTTCGTCGATCTTGTCGACACCGATGCCGGCATCCGCGAGGGCCTTCTTGCAAGGCTCAAGCGAGCGGTCAAGCAGGTCTTCGACGAGCTGCTCGAGCTTGGCGCGGGTCAGCTTGCGGACCAGGTGCTTGGGGCCGGTTGCATCCGCGGTGACGAAAGGGAGATTGATCTCCGTTTCGACTGTCGTGGAAAGCTCGATCTTGGCTTTTTCCGCCGCGTCCTTGAGGCGCTGAAGAGCCATTTCGTTGCCCTTGGAGGCGAGGTCGAGGCCCTGCTCGGTCTTGAATTCGGCGATGAGCCATTCGACGATGCGCTGGTCGAGATTGTCGCCGCCCAGGTGCGTGTCGCCATTGGTGGACTTGACTTCGATGACTCCTTCGCCGACTTCCAGAATGGAAATATCAAAGGTGCCGCCGCCGAAGTCATACACGGCGATGGTCTCGTCCTTCTTTTTGTCGAGGCCATAGGCAAGCGCGGCCGCGGTGGGCTCGTTGACGATGCGCTTGACGTCGAGGCCGGCAATCTTGCCTGCGTCCTTGGTGGCCTGGCGCTGGGCGTCGTTGAAGTAGGCCGGAACGGTAATCACAGCCTCAGTGACGGTTTCGCCCAGATAGGCTTCGGCAGACTTCTTTAACTTCTGCAGGATCATGGCCGAGATTTCGGGCGGGGTGTACTCCTTGCCCTGGGCTATGACGGCGATGTGGTCGCCCTGCTGCACAACTTTATAGGGCACCATCTTCATTTCGTCGTTGACTTCGTTATAGCGACGTCCCATGAAGCGCTTGATGGAGAAAATGGTGTTCTCCGGGTTGGTGATGGCCTGACGCTTGGCGACCTGGCCTACGAGGCGCTCGCCGCTCTTCGAAAACGCGACGATGGAGGGTGTGGTGCGCGCACCTTCTTCATTCGCAATGACTTTTGGTTCGCCACCTTCCAAAACGGCTACGCACGAGTTGGTGGTGCCGAGATCGATACCGATAATTTTTCCCATGTTGGTTTTCCTACCTGTCTCCTGAGAATACTGACTCTTATAAGATGCATGATTGAGTGACTTAGTGTCAACTTTATTTGATTGAGTTGCCATAAGCCAAGGTTCTGGCGTCCCAAGGGCCGAGGATTCCCTATTTTTTTGATCGGATTCAGCAAGTCAGCCCCCGCTACCGCGGGGATAGCGAGTTAGCAAGTTAGCGGGAGCATGGGTCGACACTCATTCTTCGACAAATATAAGGAGGGAAACACTCTATTCCGGGCTGACCAGGGTGGATCCGGTTGTTCCATCATTGTCCGCGGACTCGCCGGGCAGCAGGACTGGCTCTTCCTTGCCCTTCTCGGGGTCGTACTGGTGCTTGACCATCCAATCTTTGAGCGAGGCGGCCGACTCCTCCGCAATCTTGGCGTCCTTCCAATAGAAAGCCAGACCGGGGCGCATTTCTGTCTGCAATTGACAGGGTTCGAGGTTCCAGGGCTTGCCGGTCTCAGGGAGCAGAATCTCCAGGGTTTTGTCCTTTTTCTTCCAGCGGGCGGGGAAGTTCGCGTATCCGGCGGAGGTTTTCAGGCCGCCCATGCAACTGAAGCTGAACTGGAAGCCGCGCGGGTCGCCGTTTTCAAAGAGGTCGGCCACGCCCATGCCGCTCACGTAATCGGGGGAGTCGGAGGGGTGCTTCGGTTCGCGGCTCGCGCTGGCACGCGTGATGAATTTGAGGATGTGCACGCGCAGCGGATAGTCGTCTGGATCCGGCTTGGAGGCCAGGACTGGCATCGAAACCGCGAGACAGGCCGCGACTATTGATCCCGCCAAAAAGCGGTGTAGAGGTCTCCCACCCTTGCGCCAGAGAGAAGGCGCAAGAATGGGGCACGGCGCTTCAGTGCTTGAAGGGGGGATCAATAAACCGAATTTGGAAAAATGCCGCATAAAAGGTCGCCTCCCAACACGATCTTGACCGGGGACATGAACAATCGTACCGCAACTATCTCTAGGCCAAAGAGAGCATTCCGAGGGGCTGATTTGCGTCACAGATAGCCGACGCCCGGATCATTTACCCTCAATAGTTCGTGCCGCTCATGCCTGACGCCGCCGCCCAAGCCCGTTATCCGCTCACCCAAGGCGTAAATCCTTGGCTTGTTACCGTTTCTGTGATGCTGCCGACTTTCATGGAGGTTCTGGATACGGCGATCGCTTCGGTGGCATTGCCGTATATCGCCGGATCGCTCTCGGCTTCGAATTCGGAGGCGACATGGGTGCTGACCAGCTACCTGGTAGCGAATGCGGTGATTCTGCCGGCCTCCAACTGGTTTGCACGGCGGTTTGGGCGGAAGCGGTTCTTGCTGAGCTGCGTGATCATTTTCACTATCGCCTCGTTCTTTTGTGGGGCGGCGCCTTCGCTGGGTGTAATTTTGCTGGCGCGAGTCTTGCAAGGGGCGGGCGGCGGGGCGCTGCAACCGCTTTCGCAGTCGATTCTGCTGGAGAGCTTTCCGATCCAAAAGCGCTCCATGTCGATGGCGGCGTACGGGCTGGGAATTGTGCTGGCGCCGGTTCTGGGTCCCACGCTGGGAGGCTGGCTGACGGATACTTTCAGCTGGCGGTATGCGTTCTATATCAATATCCCGGTCGGGATTCTGGCGGTGGTGCTGATTAGCCGTTTTGTGCACGATCCGCCGTATATCAAGAACGCGAAATGGAGCCCGTTTGACAACATCGGTTTTGGATTGCTGATGGTGTGGACCGGGTCGCTGCAGATTGTTCTGGACAAGGGGCAGGAGGACGACTGGTTTGGGGCGATCTGGGTTCGCTGGGCGGTTACAGCGCTGGTGGTGGCGCTGATCGGCTGGATCTGGCATTCGTGGACGCACCCCAAGGGCTTGGTTGACCTGCACGTTCTGAAGGATCGAAATTTTCGCACGGGCTGCTTCATGATCGCGATGCTGGGCATGGCCATTTACATTACGATTGCGATTCTGCCGCTTTATTACCAGGAGGTGCTGGGATACACCGCTTTCACGGCTGGTTTGGTGGTGGGGCCGCGCGGGGTTGGCTCGTTTCTTGGCTCGCCGGTGGTGGGTTTTCTTGGGTCTCGGGTTGATCAGCGCATCCTGCTCTGCGGCGGGTTTCTGACTTTCGGGATTTGCGCGCTGGTGTTTGGCACGGTGAACCTGGACATTGGGCCGTACACGCTGTTGATTCCGATCACGCTTACGGGCTTTGCGCTGAGCTTTGTATTTGTGCCGCTGGCTACGATGGCTACTTCAACCATTCCGCGGGAGGAGATGGGGAACGCGACGGGGCTGTTTAACATGCTGCGGAACATTGGCGGGTCGATTGGAATTTCGATGGCGACGACGGCGCTGATTCGCAGAGCGGCACTCCACCAGAACGAGATTGGAGCAGGGCTTTCACCCACGAACCCTATTCTGCAGCAGAAGTCCACCGCGCTGAGCTATTACCTGGCGCACCACATTGGGCCGGCGCAGGCTCGGCCTGGGTCGTTTGGGATGCTCTATGGGCTGATGGAGCAGCAGTCGGCGCTGATGGCGTATGTAGATGTGTTCCGATGGACGGCGCTGCTGGCGTTTTTCTGTGCGCTGGCTACGTGGCTGTTCAAAAAGCCGGTCAGGAACGCGGCACCACCGCCGGGGGCGCACTGAAAGGCCGCCGAATCAGAGTTGCCCGCGTAGCATTTTCTCCACAGCGAATCTCAGTTCCGCAAGCATGGCGCCGGCAGCTCGTTCTGCAAACAGGCTGATTCGCATTTGCAGCACTCCTGAAATCGAAGGAATAACATCTCCAACTCGGGCCACAAATGACTCCTTCCCATCTGCTTGCTCCAACTGGATATCGTCGTGAGCGTCCGCATTTTTCGGTAAGAACAAATGATAGACTCGAATTGAAACCGTCTTGGCGGGCACAATAGCATCGATTCGCACCTCGAGTCTTTGAGCGCCCGTAAATGGCAATCGATGTGCGTTGTCTGACGGCCCGCGGCCACCACCGATAATGCTGGCCTCATAACGCACGTTCGAAGAGTGATTCCGAGAAAACACCTTAGTCAATTCATCCATCATGAGGTTCTGGAGCCTTACACCGGCTGCATCAACTTCCTGTTGCCCGTATCCCCCCTTTGTCGTGTACAGCATGTCAATGGCTTCGAGGCTCTGCTCGGGAGAAGGCGAAAGTGCGCCAACCACGCTTTCATTCACAAGGGTGATGGTGTCGAGCGACCGCTCCAGCATGAAGTCCACAAACCGCTGATAGATGCCGCTATCGGCTGCTTCTAGTGCATCGAGATAGGCCTCCTTGTGTTCGGAGAGAATCATGATTGGCATCGAAATCGCTCGATAAGTAAAGACAGATGCCAGCGCACGCGCCACGCGCCCGTTTCCATCAGCGAATGGATGAATTACAACTAAGCCATAGTGCGCGTATGCGGCCTGGAGAACGGGATGCGCCGCAAGAAAAGACCCCGTGCGCATCTCACTAACTAAGCGTGCCATTTCGATTGGTGTGACGTCTACAGGCGCATACGAGTGGTCGACTCCGTCTCGTGTGCGTACATGGTTTGGAAGCACTTTGTAACGTCCCTTGGTGAGTGGTTGCTCCTGGAACCCAACCGCTGTGACCACACGGTAGGTGTCTTGTGCTTCACAGGCCACTTCATGCAAGGAACGAATGGCCGCCTCTGAGATGGGCTCAGCCTTCGTAGCGAGGCTGAGGACGTAGTCGTAGGCGTGCAACTGGGCCTCAAACAGTGGGCGAACATTCTCGCCTTTCTTCGCCAGTTCGATTTCCCATGCCGCAGTCTCAAATGCGACTGTGAACGTGAACCCCCGATCGACTTCGTAAAGCCCTTCGATTGCTCCGGTGTCGAGAGCCGCGGCACGCTTGACTATTTCGTATGCGCGGTTCAGGACTTCGGGGGAGAGATCTGGCCTGCTCTTGATCGAAGCGATGTAACGATCCCAGCGAACGGTATCTACCGAGGTTTTGGATGCCCACTCCTCAAACGTGGGAAACGGCTTGTACGCTGCATCGAGGACATGAATGTTGGTTTCCGGGGCGCTCATGGCAAATCTCAATCTTTCCTTCAGGGCGATGATAGCGCAGCGGCAGTTTGATTGCTTATGGATCTGCCAGGAATGCGGCGCCACCGCCGGGGGCGCATTGAGAGATCGGCGCGGCCGCGGAGATGGCCCAATGGAAAACGGCAGGGAGCTTGTTGCGCTCCCTGCCGCTTCGTGTTAAGTTGATGCGGCTTTTAGTAAGCCATCACCAGGTTATAGGCGTTCACGCTGCCGATGCCGGAGGTGAAGTCCCAGCCGGAGGTAGCCTTGTAGGCCGGCTGATATGCGGAAGTGCTTGTCGAAAGGACGCCGACCTGTGCACCGTCGAGGTAGCAGTTGAAGTTGTAGTTGTTGCTTCCCACAGTAAAGCCCTGGCAAGGTGCGTCGATATCGCCCAGCGTGACATCGTGGAACACGCAGGCGCTGCTCGATGTATTGCCGAAACTGGAGTCGCAGTTGGCAAGGGTCGCGGGGCTGCTGTATTCAGCATTTGCGAGTGCATAGTAGCGGGGGTTTGGGTTTCCCTGAGTGCTGCCCTTGTGCTGCACGACCAGTGCCTGGATGGCCGCAAAGATGGGCGACGAAACCGAGGTTCCGCCGTATCCTGGCCAGTCTGCCACTGGGTTGGCGCAAGAGGTTCCGCCGTTCGCGGTACCGCTTGTTGTGGTGTCTGAGTAGCAGATCACGTAGTAATGTCCCCACAGGCCATTGGCAGCCATGAGGGCCACGTCCGGCGTGTCGCGAACCTGATCGTTCTGCAAACCGGGCATTGTGCTGAGATACGCGCTCTGGTAGGTGGGTTTGGCGTATCCCTTGCAGGTTCCATTGTCGGGTTTAAGACCGCCCAAGGATGTTGCTGCTCCAGTAGCGCAGGCGCTGGGGCCGCCACTGCCGCCGGCTGCGTTCAGGAAATTGTCGAGCGGGTTGCTGGGGTCGGGAAGGATTGCGGCCGTCGAGTTGCAGAAACCATTCGGGCCGTAGGTCGTTGCGAACCCTTCGGCGGTTGCGAGCAGGGTGCTGGCGCAGGAGTCGTTCCATGGCTGCTCTGGAATATACGACTTGGCGGAGCCATAGAAGACGTTGTTGTGAGGATTCCAATATGCGCTGGTTTCGCCGAAAGCCGAATCGGCGAAATCCAGGCCGCCAACTGAAACATCGTACTGAGACGACATCCAGCCGCTGATGGTTATCCCTTGAAGGGCACATCCCCAATTGTCCCCATAGGTAGCCGTCGGGAATTCTGAGCCCGCGCATTCGTATTCCCCCTCACCATCGGCACTGGCGGCAAGTTCGTCGCCGGAGGAGACGAAGATACCCACGCCCTCGGTGACAGCCTGCTGGAAGGTGGTGTTGAAGGAGGCGTTCAGCGTGGCGCCGGTCTGTTCTTCCGATTCGCCATAGCTCATGCTGATTACGTCCACATTATCGGCATTGGGGTGATTGAGGATGTTGATGATGGCCGTCAAGCCGCCAAACCCGCCCCGCGGACTTGCGCATGCTGCGTTCACAATGGCAGCGCTGGGAGCGGCCGCCGTGGCCCACTGGACGTCGATGGAAGCTTCCACATCGTCGGAGTTGATTCCCGAGTTCGCTGGATATCCGCTCCCGGTCTTTGGAGAGGTGCAGGTTGTGCTGACCGTAGCACCCGGGTTCTCTTCCGAGAAACTGCCCGCAGGATACTTGCCCAAGCCAAAGGAGTTGCGGAAAATGGCCCAGTCGCTGGTTGTTGAGCTACAGGCGCCGACCGCGTTGGTAGGATTGCAATTCCATTGATTCGTATCCTCCACAACAACGATCTTCATTCCCTGGCCGGAGATGCCAGCGGTAAACAATGGAGCGATGTTGTAGATCTTTTCCAGATCCCAGGGAACAATCGCCTCATTGCCAACGGAGGTTGTGTACTCGGGAGATTTGGCGCCGTCCGGGGTATATCGGGACACCACGCTCTGGCTATTGGGGTCGACGCGAAGCTGATGGACCTTCTCATGCATGGCCTTCGGCTTGAAGTTGTGCAGATACAGAACCCCGCGGACGACGGGCGCCAGTGCGGCGGGAACCTGTGGACTGCGAGAGTTGGCCACGTGCATCTCACCGTTCACTTCGTAGTTGCGAAGTTCGGTGTGAAAAGCAGAATCGACCTGGGCGGCGGTACCTGAAAAATCGATGAACATTTTGTTCGAGTAGGTCAGGTTAACGGTGAAACCCTTGGATTCAAGCCAGTTCTTGACCGTCTCGACGTCGCTGTCGGCGGGTCCAAACTTCTCGCCAAACTCCTCCGCGTTCAGCCACTTGTGGAAACTGGCCGACTTGGGATCGTGGAGTTCGTCGATGAACTTGGTGAGTTGGGATTCCAACTCCGCCGGCCGTTGGAGAGCCAGCAGCAGATGGTCGAATGGTAATTCCGTGTCAACCGCGCCGCGGTCGTTCTTGGCGATGGCTTCTGGGCGGGTGTTGCCGACGAGAGTGACGGTCACTTTGTCATCGATTTTCCCGGTGACAAGTTGCCGCTTACTCTCGGCTTTTGCGGTGATGGTGACGCTGCAGACCAAAGCGGCCACAGCGAGGAAGAGGAATGTAGATTTACTTCTATGAATCATGATCTCTCCTTGAGCGTGGTGCGGTTCCCGATCGGACCGTATCCCAGACCTCGATCGCGAACCTGGTCAACAGTTACCGGGCATATTTGCGGCGCACAGCTCCGGCCAGACCCAGCAGGCCGGTACCAAGCAGTACGATCGAGCCGGGTTCGGGGGTCTGCGTGATGGCGAGGTCGCTTACGATCTCGTTGTCCGGGCTTCCACTGTCATCGCTGATGGTGATGGAGGTGATGGGGTCGGAGTTGGAGAAGGTCGATATGTAGAACTCCAGGCTGCTGCCATAGTCGGCTGCGCCGTTAAAGACGCCGACCACATTGAGCCCGTCATAGGCAGTTATCGTCACGCCATCCGGATCGCTGTACCATCCGCTGACGCTCGCGATAGAGTTGGTGAAGTCAAGCGTAATTGGGTCGTTGGGGTCGTTGGTTATGACGTTTCCCCCCGCCGTGGGCACAGGGTAATCGACGGGATCGTAGTCCCCCGCCGCGAGCACCAGGGAATTGGAGAAAGTGACGCCTTGGGAAGCGTATTGATTGGAGAGATAGGTGTACCCGGCTTGACCCGCGAAATTGATGGTGGTGGTGATCGGGCCGGCGAAAGCCAGCGACGAGCACGATAGCGTCAACACGAGAAGTAGAAGCCTATTCATTGGCTTTTTCATTGGGTTCCTTTCGGATTCTCTGTGAGAGAAGTCAGCGTCAGGTCTGCCCGTTTATTCACACCGCGGACAGAGTTGGGGTAGCGGCGTGCGGGCGTAACCAGGTTAGACACAACCGCGGTTACGGGCCGCAATAGCCTCCTTGGGAGCGTTCCTGCCGGCGTCAGGTGGCAGGTTTTTTCGACTTTTCGAGAAACCTTAGCTAGTGGATCAAATACGGTTAGAGAAATGAAGGAAGGCCGCTTGGTAGAGGACAAGTGCAAACAGGGGGAGCGTCGACAGTCATCCTGACCACGGGGGTATGCGAGCAAGCCTCCAAGGAAAGATATTATTAGGCGATATAAAGCAATCGGATGGCCAAATTTATATGTCAAAGAATGATTAACTTACATCATCATGCGACATGGATGTGCAGAATCTTGCGCAATTGTTCGGGGAAAATGGAAGGAAATTACCGTTGGGGAGCGCGCGGGATTGGTAAATCAGAAGATGCTGACGGCGCAAACCGCCATCACGCCGTCTCGGTTACAAATTTGGACGGGCTCCCAAGCGGGTTCGCAACTCTTTCAGACTTTAGTCACCGGAGTTCTTAAGTGATCTGGCCACTAAACCGATAACCAAAACAAGAACCAACTACGCATTGACGTCGACCATATCGCCCCAACGCACATTGGGGCCAGTTGACTTTCTGCAAGGATTCGTCGCTTCAAGAGAGACGATCTTTGAGGTTCGGTCCTCAGGTCAATCAGCCAGCAGGACTGAACGCATTGCACCATGGGGTTTGCATGAGAGAAGTTGCCAGCGTCGACCGGAATTCGAAGGCTCTGGCACGGAATGCGATTCTGATTGCGGCAAGTCTGGCTCTGTTCGGGTCGGGGATCGGCTTGTTCGGAGTCTTGCGCGGGGCTGTCTCTAGTGAACAGACAATCGTCATACTTTCAGGGGGTGTCTTCGGATCGGGAATTCTGCTTAGCCAGCTATTCCATCGCTGGATTCCCGCGCAGACAGTAGCCACAGCATCCACGATCTTTTATGGGGCGTATCTCTGCGCCGGTATAATCATTTCGATTTTTACCGAGCCGGATCATCACAGCGTCTTTGTTTATGTTGTCTGGTTTTTCCCGTTGCTTGTCTTCAACAAACTGGTGAATTCTCCGGCGGTGAGTCGTGTGCTGGCGAAATTCGTCATTCTTGCTCCTCTGGCCATCATCGCCTGCCTTTTTCCCTCGGGGCAGTCGAGGAATTTCCCGATGACCTCTCTGCTTGTGCTCATTGGCTCATGCCTCGGGTACGCATGCTATGCGATGATGCTGAACGCAGTGACGCGATACCGCGAAGCATACATTGTGGAGCGGGAGCGCGCCGAATCGCTAAGAATTGAATCGGAGGTTCTGGAGAGCATTTCCGACTGCTTTGTTTCGCTCGACTCTGAATTCCGGCTTGTCTATATGAACGACGCCGCATGCGCTGAATTTGGTGTTGAACGGAGCGCGGCTTTGAACCGCACCATCCCGGAAGCGCTTCCCCACTTCTGTTCGCAATTGATACTGGCCAAATTGAAGACAGCGTCGCGTCAAGACTCGGCAAGCGTATTCGAGGCGCATTGCGAAAAGCAAGGCAGATGGTATGAGATGCGGTGCTTCCCGCAGGCCGGACGGATGTCCCTCTTTTTCCGCAATATCACTGAGTCGGTGATGTCGCGGAGCAAGCTGGAGGCGGCGCATAACCGTGTCCGCGAACAGTCTGAATTGCTGGACAAGGCGCAGGACGCAATTTTCGTCCAGGATTTGGAAAGCCGCGTGCTCTATTGGAACAAAGGAGCGGAGCGGCTGTTTGGATGGGCCGCGGACGAAGTGATGGGAAGGCGCGTTGCCGATGTGTTTTACCAAACCTTTACGGATGTGAAGAACGCCTTTTCCGCAACCTTGAAGCAAGGCGAATGGAAAGGAGAGATGCCGAAACGGCACAAGGGCGGCAAGCTGCTAATAGTCGAAAGCCGCACTACCCTGGTACGGGACGACGAAGGAAATCCCACTTCCATTCTTGCCATCAACACCGACATTACAGAGCGGAAAGCGGCGGACAGCAGAATCCATCATCTCGCTTTCTATGACGTTCTCACGGGCCTGCCTAACCGCGTCCTGTTGCGGGAACGGCTGGAGAGCGCGTTGGCGGCGGACGTTGTGGAAAAGCACCCAGGCGCCTTGCTGCTGATCGATCTGGATGACTTCAAGACTTTGAACGATACTGTCGGGCATGACATTGGCGACCTCTTGCTGCAAGCGGTTGGGACGCGCCTGACAGCGTGCGTGCGCAAGGTAGACACCGTGGCAAGACTGGGAGGGGACGAGTTTGGAGTTATGCTTGAAGGCTTGAGCACAGACCTCGAAATTGCAGCAAGCGAGGTGGCAGCCGTTGGAGAAAAAATACTTCGAGCGTGCCGCCAGGCCTACTCCCTGGAGCACTACAAATACGATGGCACCACGAGCATTGGAGCAGCGCTTTTCGAGGGTACGCAGGACACTGTCGATGAATTGCTGAAACGGACGGACCTTGCGATGTACCAGGCAAAAGCGCAGGGCAGAGATAGTCTGTGCTTTTTCGATCCTGCAATGGAATCTTCAGCATCAGCCCGTGCGGCGTTGCTGGCAGATTTGAAGCATGCACTGCAGAACCGGGAATTCGAATTGCATTATCAGCCTCAGTTGGACAGCGACGGGCGCGTGACCGGTGCCGAAGCGCTGCTACGCTGGCGTCATGCGGAGCGGGGCATGGTGCCTCCGAGTGAATTCATTCCGTTGGCTGAAGCGGCTGGACTGATCGTCGATCTTGGCCACTGGGTGCTGGAGACGGCGTGTTCTCAGATAGCTGAATGGGAACGAATGCCCGAGATGGCGGGGTTGAACATCGCGGTGAATGTGAGCATCCGCCAGTTCCTCGATTCCAGCTTTGTTCAACTGGTTGAGAAAGTGCTTCGAGAGTCGGAAGCCGACCCGCACATGCTCAAACTGGAAATCACGGAAAGCTTCATGATGGAAAAGGCAAACGATACGGTTGCCAAGATGACCGCGCTCAAGGTGCTGGGCGTCGGTTTTTCGATGGACGATTTCGGAACAGGATATTCGTCTCTTTCGCAATTGAAGCGTCTGCCTCTGGACCAACTCAAAATCGATCAGAGCTTTGTCCGCGATGTGATGAATGGCCCACGGGAGGCTTCGATTGTACGCACGATTATTACGCTGGGGCGAAGCCTGAACATGTCAGTAATTGCTGAAGGCGTGGAAACTGAGGAGCAGCGTGAATTCCTGAAGAGCAATGGCTGTCACGCATACCAGGGCTATCTCTTCAGTCGCGCGTTACTATCCGCTGATTTCGAAGCATTCGTGGGAGAGACATACCGATTGAGGGAGATCGGGCGGGCTTGGGAGCCTCCAGCGTATGCAAATCAGAAATTGGAATTGACTGTTACTTCAAGGCGTGACGATGGGGCTTCAAGCTTATAGGACGAGGAGTCTCCGCGCCTCAATTATCAAGTAAATACCGAGGGTTGATTATCCCAACAGTTATTTATTTTAACTTACATTGATTGAGTGACTTGACTTCGTTCTTTATCTATGAAAAACGACTCCAGGACAACTAACCATGTCTGAAGGGCATCTATTGCAATCTGTGTCGCTGCATGGCTGAGTCCATGAAGTCTTGGCCTCGGAAAGCGGGGTTTGCACCGCAACCCAGGAGGACAATCGGATGATCAAGAATAACGTCTCTTATTGCATTCCAATTCTTCTGCTCGCTGCTTCAGGCTTGGTAGGCGCGCAGGAAGCTAACCCATTGGCAAACACGCAGTCGCCCGTTCAAACCAACGCCGTGCCCATGACTCCGGCAGGCACGCGCGACGATGTGCCGCTTTATCGTATTCAGGTAGTTGGGCGAGACATTCCCGCGATCAACTACTTCCATCGCAACGGTTCCACAAAGATTGGCTTCCAGGGCACGAGCCTGCTGCCCGCGGTAAAGGGTCAAGCGAAAGTGGAGGCCCGCCTGGGAAGAACATCCATCGAGGCTAATTTCGAAGGATTGTCCCCCGCCAATGGTTTCGGCACAGAGTACCTCACCTATGTTTTGTGGGCCATTACTCCTGAAGGCCGTCCCGTCAACCTTGGCGAGGTTCTTCCGACCGGATCGAAGGATAAGAACCAGATCACGGTAACAACCAACCTGCAGTCATTCGGTCTGATCGTCACGGCGGAGCCTTACTACGCTGTCACCATGCCGAGCGATCTTGTTGTAGCGCAGAACTTCGTCGAGGACAAGACGCAGGGAGTTATCGAGCAGGTAAATGCGCATTATTCGCTGTTGCCGCGCGGTGCGTATGCTGAAACCGCAGGGCGACACACCGTGCTGAATCCCATCACTCGCGATGAGCGCTCGCCGCTGGAACTCTACGAAGCAATGAATGCTGTCGAGATTGCGGAAGCGGCCGGGGCGGACAAGTATGCGGCCGACACGATGACAACGGCCAAGACAGCGCTCAAGAATGCGCAGGATCTGGATCTGCACAAGGATAATCGCAAAGAGACGATCACCTTCGCGCGTGAAGCAGTTCAGTCGTCCGAGGACGCACGCATTATCACCATTCGCAAGATCAAGGCGGAAGACGATGCGGCGCAGTTGGCTGCCAAGAACCAGTCCGATCAAAATGCCCAACAGTCGCAATTGCTTGCTCAGCAGGCACAGGCAGCAGCCGAACAGCAGGCAGCTGCGCGCGCCCAGGCTGACGCCGCCGCTGCTGAAGCTCAGGCACAGGCAGAAAAGGCACGCGCCGCTCAGGCTGCAGCCGAGCAAAGTGCGCAGCAGGCTACGCAGCAGGCAGAGCAAGTGCGCGAACGGCTCAGAGCGCAGTTGAATGCGGTCTTGCAAACCACTGAAACCGCCCGCGGATTGATTGTTAATATGTCCGATGTGCTGTTCGATTTCAACAAGTACACACTGAAGCCGGAAGCTCGCGAAAAGCTGGCCAAGGTTTCTGGAATTTTGATTGCGTATCCTGGACTGAAGGTTCAGGTGGAAGGTTACACGGACAGCATCGGGTCAGATGAATATAACTTGAAGCTGTCTGAACAGCGTGCCGACGGAGTTCGCGACTACCTGGTTGCGCAGAGTGTTGCGGATCAGAGTGTAACTGCCAAGGGATACGGCAAGAACGACCCGGTGGCGGACAACTCAAGCGATTCAGGCAGAGCGCAGAATCGCCGGGTTGAGTTAGTTGTTTCCGGCAGCGCCATTGGTGTTGAGCAAAGCGCCCCGGGACCTCAAGGGGAAAACATGGCGCCCGCGGCACAGCCTTACACGACTGCCCCGGCCGCACAGGCTTCAACCAGCCAGAGCATCAGTGGAACATCCAACCCTCCGCAGTAAACAATTGTTGACTGGAGAAGTAAAAAGGGCCGACTCTCAACTACGAGAGCCGGCCCATTTTCATTGCGCCTTATCCAATCAAGGGCACGAATTTCCCCGCGCTCTCGTCGTATTGCTCGATGAGGCCGCTGAGAATGTCGTAGTACCAGCCGTGAATTTTGAGGCGGCCCTCGGCCACGGATCGGCGGATGTACTCGTGGGTCTTCAGGTTGTCGAGTTGCACGAGCACGTTGGCGTGGGTAAGGGCGGTGTGACGGGTGAGTTCGCCGGCGTTGCGCTCCACTTCGTCAACGTATTGCCAGGCGGGTTCCACATGCTGCAGCCAGTCGCTCACGCTGGAGAGACCTTGCAGCGATTGCGGCGCCATGAGAGCGCGGATCACGCCACAGTCCGAGTGGCCGCAGACAATGATGTGACGGACGCGCAGCACTTCGACCGCGTATTCAATGGTTGCCGAGACTCCGCCAGCCGGCTCCCCCGCACGAGGAATCACGTTGCCGGCATTGCGGCAGATGAATAGATCGCCGGGCTGGGTTTGCAGAATCAGGTCGGGCACAATGCGCGAGTCGGCGCAAGTTACAAACAGGGTCTCAGGCTGTTGACCCTCCGCCAGAAGATGAAATTGGTCGCGCCGGGCGGGAAACGCCTCGGCCAAAAAACGCTTGTGCCCCTCAATCAACCGATCCATCCGGCCTCCGGTCTATCTTTGTAACTTATACTTTATTTTCTACTTTGACTTCGCTCAGCCTATGTTCATTCTTGGCTCGGCTTACCTCTGTTACGCAGATCCGGAAGTTTTCAGCACAGCTCCGAATACCGTTTCGGCGGATGAACGTCTACTCTTATATGCAGAACAAGCGGCCGGATCGGCGCATGCACGTTCTGAGTTGAGCTATGGTCTTCCTCTCGGATATCCACACACGGAATCCTGCTGGCAGAGGGTTCATGAGTAAGAACCGCATTCGCTTATTGCTGTGCATTGCGCTTCCGGCGGCCGCCGGCTTGGGAACAAGTGGATGTAATCATATCGCGCTTACGTCGCCTTCCCCAATGGTGGTGGGCGCGAAGGATCTGGGACCCATTGCGACGAATCCGGACATTCTGGGGCGGGACGGCGGCTACAGCGCACTGTTTCAGGGAGAATCGGTCTGGATATACGGCGACACTTTTCTTGCCCATCCCAATGCGGAGAACTTTACGCTGATCAGCGATTCGTGGTCGTATACCGGCGATCTCACAGCACAAAGCGGGATTTCCGGATTCAAGGAACAGCTCGATTCCGCGGGTGCACCCACCATGGTTCTGCCGGAGACGGCGGCGGAACAGGAGTTCAACGCCGCACACAACGGGAATAACTGCCAGCAACCCTGTGGCGCGCGGTGGGCGTTGTGGCCGGCTTCGATCGTAGTGGACCCCGCAACGAGACAGGCGCTGGTGTTTTATGGGCTGGTCTACGCGCAGCCTGGCAGCTTCAACTTCTCGCAGATTGGTAGCTCTGTGGCCACCTGGCAGAACCTCCAGTCGACACCGCAGCGTCCCACGCTTAATCCTCCGGTCGTGGCGGATCATCCTGACCTGCTGTTCAATGCAAATGAGCCGACCTTCGGGTCCGCGTCGCTGATCAATGCCGGAATGCTCTATATCTACGGGTGCGAAATCCCGTCGAGCAGCACCGATAAGGGGTGTAGGCTGGCCAGGGTGACGCCGGCCAACGTGCAAAACCGAGGAGCCTGGACCTACTATGCCGGAGGCGGCAACTGGTCCTCGCAGCTTGCCGACGCTGTCCCAGTGTTCAATGGAAGTAGCATCCTAAGCGTTGCGTGGAACAACTATCTGCAGCAATATATCGCCATCTTCAGCGAGCCGTTTTCACAGAACGTCCTGATGCGGACCGCACCCAGTCCAGAGGGACCCTGGTCCGTGGCGATTGTCGCGTTCGTCGCCCTGCAGCCGGCTTCGGGGAACGTATACGATGCACTCGCCCACCCCGAATACGACGCCAATGGCGGACAAACCATCTACGTCAGCTATTCGCGTGCCACGCCTGCGCCCTTCACGAGCGAGGTGCGGCTGGTGGCGGTCCAACTGGGGCGGCCCGGCGCGCAACAGCAATGAACCTGCGCGTTTGTTGGACGCTGCCGGCGAGCTGGCTCAGTATCACTCGGCAAGCGCGCGGGCACCGCTTGCAAGACCACGATACACTGGTAGTTGACCTATGTTTGAAAACCTTACAGACAAACTTCAGCGTGCTTTTAAGACCCTTCGGGGGCAGGGCACGCTCACGGAAGAAAACATTGCCGAGGCTCTGCGCGAGATTCGCGTGGCGCTGCTTGAGGCCGACGTCAACCTCAATGTCGCTCGCGACCTGATTGAGCAGATTCGCGTGAAAGCCGTTGGCACCGAGGTGCTGACCGCTCTCTCGCCTTCCGAACAGGTGATCAAGATTGTGCGCGACGAGCTGATCGCGCTGCTGGGCAAGGATACGGCGCGGTTCAAATTCGCCTCGCAGCCGCCGTCGGTGATTCTGATGGCGGGCCTGCAGGGGTCGGGTAAGACGACCACTTCAGGCAAGCTGGCGGCCTGGCTGAAAAAAGGCGGTCATCGGCCCATGCTGGTATCGGTCGACGTGTATCGGCCGGCGGCGCGGGAGCAGTTGAAGGTGGTTGCGAAGTCGATTGAAGCCAAGCTCTACGAGGGCGACCAGAAGGGCGAGACGCCTGGAGCGGACCTGGTTGTGCGGCTGGCGAAGGAAGCGCTGCGCGAGGCGCGGATCATGGGCTGCGACACGCTGATTGTGGATACTGCGGGACGCTTGCATATTGACGAGGAATTGATGACGGAGATGGAGCGGCTGAAGAAGCTGCTGAACCCGTCGGAGATTCTGTTTATCGCGGACGCAATGACAGGGCAGGACGCGGTTAACTCGGCGCAGGATTTTCATACGCGGCTGGGATTGACTGGCGTGATCCTGACGAAGATGGATGGCGATGCGCGGGGCGGCGCGGCGCTGTCGATTCGGCATGTGACGGGACAGCCGATCAAGTTTATTGGCGTGGGCGAAAAGCCGGATGCGTTCGAGCCGTTTCATCCGGACCGGATCGTCGGGCGCATTCTGGGTATGGGCGACATGATGTCGCTGATCGAAAAGGCGGAGTCGACGCTGGACCGGAAGAAGAGCGAGGATTTTGCGAAGAAGGCGCTGCTTGGGGACGGATTTACGCTGGAGGATTTTCGCGACCAGTTGCGGCAGATCAAGAAGATGGGATCGATGGAAAGCATCTTGAAGATGCTGCCATCGGTGGGGCCGTTCGCCGGGCTGCAGCAGGCATCGAAGCAGGTGGATGAAAAGCAATTCGTGCGCCTCGAAGCCATCATCAACTCGATGACGCCGAGTGAGCGCAGGAATCACGAAATCATCTCCGGCACGCGCCGCAAGCGCATTGCCAAGGGCAGCGGCACCGAAGTTCAGGACGTTAACAACCTCCTCCGCCAATACGCGCAGATGGCCAAAATGTTCAAGCAGATGGGCAAGGGCGGACTGGGCGCGAAGATGATGCGCGGCGGGCTGGGGGCTATGGGGATGGGTGGGAAACAGCGGTTTGGGCGGTAGGAATTGCCGAAAGGCGGATACGATGTCAGAAGCGGACAGCCAGAAGCGACCAGTACGAATCTTGACAGTCGAGAACTTCTCGGTGATCAAGCACGCGAAACTGGAGTTCGGAAAGATCACCGTCCTCATCGGGCCGCAGGCCAGCGGGAAGAGCCTGCTTTGCAAGCTTGCGTATTTTTTCGAGCAGCACGTCTCTGAACTTGTATTCGACGGCGCGAGAAATCAAGCATCTCTCCATGAGACTGAAGAGCAGATCATCCAGAGTTTTCTCTCGTACTTTCCCGAAGACGATATTAGACAGAAGAGATTTCACTTACATTACCAAATCGGTCCATCATTTTCCATATCTATTGGAATGGGCGATACGTTTCCGTCGCCTTATCTTGAGTGGAAGAATAGAGATTTTATCTATTCCTTTAAGAGTTGGCAATCGAACGATCCGAAAAGGCCACCGGGCCACAACAGTGATAGGCGACGCGAGTTTATGTCTGGCGTTGATATTGGGCCCTTGCCGATCGAGAGCGATTCCGTATATATCCCGACGGGGAGAGCTTTCTTTTCAACTCCGAATAGGGGCTTCGCCGCTCTATCCACAAAGAATCTGGATTGGATCACTAATCGTTTCGCTACCGAATTCGACGCCGATTATCGTGATTTGCGCGAATCCTATCAAACGAACCGTGTACAGTTACGCGACGTGGGTTCTTCCTCTGTAGAGATTCTGCAAGGAAGAGTAGTAATGGAAGATAGCCGGCTTCTCTTCGAATCTACTCAAGACGGAAAGAAGCGGCCGTTTGAGATTCTCTCTTCTGGCACCTTGGAGTTGTTGCCGATTCTCAACATTCTCGCTCAGGTTGCAAAGAAGACAGGCGATCCCATTCATTCGAAGATGCCATCCCCCTCGATTGGAATGGTTTTTGCAGAAGAACCTGAACTGAGTGTGTTCCCGGAAACGCAATATCAAATTGCCGAACTGATTGCCTCGCTGGCAAAGTCCGAATTGCTTTGGAAAAGCTACGCAATCACCACCCACAGTCCCTACATGCTTTCCTCCTTCAACAACCTGATCTACGCGGGGCAGCTTGGTGAGGACAAAGCGATCCACAGAAAGATTCCCATTGACAAGAAATACTGGATTGAGCCCGGCTCATTCGCCGCTTACTCCGTTCATGACGGAAAAACCGAATCGATCCTTTCAGAGTCAGGCCTGATCAACGGCGAATATCTTGACAGTGTTTCCGAAAAGATTGGCAACGAATTCGACTCGCTGCTGAGGCTTGAGTATGACAAGACGAAAGCCTCGTAGTGAGCCGGACGCAGCTCGCGAAGAATGCATCGAGTTCAGCAACGGAACCTCGCTGCACGTTGCGGAGCAAGGGGTGGGCGCGACTTTCCTCAATCCGCGGCGCAAGCAGCTTCGTAAAGTGCGATACGACGGTTGTTACAATCGCCCGGCGGGCCGTGGACAGGCGGACTACATCGTTGGGTTTCACGGTATGGTGGATGTAATTGTCGAGCTCAAGGGCTCGGACCTGAAACGGGCGTTGGTGCAAATCGAAGACACACTTGGGGCCTGGGAACAGGAGCTAATCCGATTCCCGCAGATTGTTTGCCTGATTGTTTTTGGGCACACCTTCCCCCGGATGAACTCGCGACTTGGCTTCATTGAGCGCGAGTTCTTGCTTGCGCACAGAACGCTGCTCTGGTTGCGCGAGAGTGGCACGGAGAAATTCAAATTCAGCAAGCTGCAAGGGAAAGGCCGATGACTACCACTAGCCTGCAGGATCAACTCGACGAGATTACGGCTAATACGCGGCACCTGGTGCAGGCGGAGCGGCTGGCTGTGGGGGAGCGGGCGGTCGCGGAGTTGTTCAACTCCGGGATTGAGGAGCGGATTCTGCCGGTGGGGGCGGTTGCGCCGGAGTTTGCGCTGAAGGATGCTAGCGGACGGCTTGTTCGGTCTGAAGATTTGTTGGCGCTGGGGCCGCTGGTGATCAAGTTCTTTCGCGGGCGGTGGTGTTCGTATTGCGTGACGGAGCTGGAGGCTTGGCGCGACCTTTATGGAACGCTGCGGGAGCGCGAGGCGCTGATGGTTGCGATTGGGCCGCAGATTGCGCGGCAGAGCGACTTCATGGCGGGACAGCACGGGCTTCCCTTCCCTGTGCTGCATGATCCGGGGAATGCGCTGGCGGAGAAATTTGGGCTGGTTTATACCGTTCCGGAATACCACCGAAGCTATTATCTCTCGATTCTGGTGAATATACCGTTCGTGAATGGAGAGGCTAGCTGGCGCCTACCCATTCCAGCAACCTACGTGGTCGCGAAAGACCGCAAGGTCCTGTTTGCGGAGGCTCATGCGGATTTTCGCGTGCGGCCGGAGCCGGAAGAGGCGCTGGCGGC
>JBELAI010000068.1:0-25888 GCA_049508975.1 Occallatibacter sp.
CATTGAAAGAAGACTTCAAACTCTTTGCGCACGCGGTTCATGGCTTTGCTCCCGGCACCGGAGCAAGGCTGGAGAGAATGCTCGCCAGAGAAAGGTGTGCGCCACAGATCACGCTGTCAGCCGCGCCATAGTAGATGGTCAATCGGTCACCATCGACCAAGTGTCCGTTAGTGAAAATGACCTGTCCGAAAAATCCTTCCTGTTCATAGGGAGCAAGCGGTTCCATGATGGGCATTTCGGAGCGTGCAAGTACGCGCCATGGCTCATCGATATCGAGCAGAAGCGCGCCGAGGCAGTAGCGATTCTCTTTGGTTGCGCCGTGATAAATCTCCAGCCAGCCTTCCGCGGTTCTAATCGGCGCAGCTCCCGCACCAACGCGCGCGCTGTCCCAGTGGCTCTCGCGGCTATGAGCAAGGCAACGGTGGTTGCCCCAGTGAATAAGATCAGGCGACTCGGCCAGCCAGATATAGTTGCCGCCCAGTTCCGGGCTGCTGGGGCGATGGAGCGCATAGTACTTGCCGCCGATCCGTTCCTCAAATAGAGCGCAGTCCTTGTTGTGCGGAGAAAAAATCATCCCCGCGTGGACAAAGTCCTTCCAGTTGCGCGTGCTTCTGAGACCCACTCCCACGCCATTGCTCGAAACCTGCGTATACGTCAGGTAATAGGTTTCGTCGATTCTCGCTACACGGCAATCTTCAATGCCGTAGGTTTCCAATTCACCGGCACCCATCAACGGAAGGCTTCCCTCCGGTTCGCAGAAGGTGAGGCCATCTTCAGTTGACAGCAGGCGGAGATGAGAGAGAGTCGTGAGATAGTCATGGCCGTCAAAACTGATTACGCGAGGATCGCTCAGATCGAGTCTCGAATCGTCTGAGTTGAATTCGAGAACTTCCAGCCGTCCGTCAGGACTCAGGATGGGAAAGGATGTTTTTCCTGGAACCTGAACCGGGCGTTCAGCCACCCTCACCAACAGCCAGGTCTTATTTTCAAAGCGGAAGACTCCTGGGTTCAGCAGGCATGTTACTTCCATTCCCTCGACGCTCGGGCGGAGGTCGAGTGGCCTGAGAATGGGGTTCTCTGCGAAACGCTGTGCCAGATCGTTCATCATGAGCCTTTGCGGTTGTGAAGAATCCAACTTTCACAGCCTGCGCCCTGGAAGCATACAAACCGGGTCGAGAAAATCAACGTGAAGGTTAGAGGAATGCACTTACCCAAGACGCGAGATCGTTCGGGAATCCTTGATAAGTGGTATTGGCTAAACGCAACTCAAACGAAACTCAGAGAGGCTCCTGCATTGCTGGGCGCACTTTGCCCAAGCCAAGACACCTCTCAGGAAGTATCTCGGGAGGGCTCAACCCAGGCAGTCTTAAGGATTCTCGGTTGTCATGAGGAGAATTTCTGCATCAGGCGGGTCGTTAAGTTGTAGACACGATGTGGTACTATTTTGCAACCTATGTTAGTTCACAATTATGTATAAAACTGCACACGATCTTATTAGGTCAGAAATCAGCCCCACTAAGTCCGAATCTCGATCACCCGCGCTTCGTGCGCACCCAGCACCAAATCAACCTTGCCACCATGGACTTCGAGCCTACGCCTGCGGGTCAGATCCTGAAACCTTTGTTTCTCCCCAGCAGCTTCAACTGTAACGCGTCTTTCTTCCTGCCCGGGATTGTAGTAGAGGAATGCGGGCGGAAGATCGCGATCCAGAAAGTTTGTTTTGGCAAGGTCCCAGCGCAGCAGCCATGGATCGCTCTGCGACTGAATCATCTTATCCAGCCACATTACGTACGCGCCGCCATAGATAGATCGATGGCCTGCGAAATCGCCGGTTGCGTATGGAGTGCGGCCTTTTTCTTCCCGGCTTAAACGCTCGTAGGGAATCATCGGCGGCAACTCCGGCCGGCTCTGGTTCTCGCGCGGGAGATATTGCGGATAGAACCAGCGCAGGTTCGCAGCCACATTCAACGCATACCGCGCCACTTCATCGGCCAGTTCAGGACGGAAGCGCACAGCGGGCAGAATGTACGGAAGTGCCGCCATTGACTCCATGCTGTAAACCTGGTCCGGTGGCTCGGTCCGGAATCCCGCCAGCAGGCCGTTTACCTCGTGCCCGCCCCATCGCCCCGTGGCCATCAACCCGGCCGTCGAGTCAAATGCAAACCCCAGCGCCTTTCTTCTATTGGCCGGATGTCCCATTGCCTCCAGCCGTGCGGCCGCCATTACCGCCATTGCGCCGCTGGGCACTTCATACCACGGGTTCGCAGCAAAATCCAAATAGCGATCGATTCCGGTTTTCGCTTCGGCCAAGCAGAATTCTTTACCGGTCAGCTTCCAGGCCAGCAGCATCACATAACTGTATCCGCCTACCGCGTCGGGCTGCCGGTAGATGTCGTGATTGGTAAACTTCTCGCCTTTGGCAAAGTCGTAGCCCTGGTCGTTGAAGTCGTACTTGATCTGCTTCGCCATCGCCTGCAACCGCGTCGCGCTCTGTTCCACGCGCTTCAGCCACGCGGGGTCATGGGCGAACCGCAACTGGATCAGCCCATAGGCAAACGCGGTCACATTCATCAGGTACCAGTACTCACAGAGCGTTGCGCCGTTACTGTCGAGAAACAGCCCATAGGGCTCACTAAAATATCCGGCCAGCGAGACGGCCAAACCTTCCAACCCCTCACCGCGGAGTTCCTTGCCCATCGCCATCGGCCCGTAGGTTGTCAACCCTCCGTCCTCAAGGCCTTCCAGAGCAGAGGGAAACACTTGCCGGCCGTCTTTGGCGCGCAGGTTCACTCCATGCGCGGGGTCCATCACGTAGGCATCGAACGCATTGGCGAGCGCGTGGAAATCCAGGGGCTGCTCCTCTGGGCGATCCGGCAATCCGCTCCAGCCAGCCGTCTCCAGAGATTCCGCAAACGCCGGAGCAGTCCACTTGGCAAGCCCCAAAGCGGCGAAGCCTGCTAGAAACTCTCGACGGCTCGGCACAAAGATCGCACGGTCCGTTCCGCGATTATCGCCCCTCATCTTTTCTTCCTGCATCCATTTCCACCTTCTCCGATTTAGAAAACACCGGCAAGTCGGCCAATCAAGCGCATGTTCACCGTATCAGATATGAGCGACGTTGATTTTCGAGCGAAACTCGCAGGGCGGCACCTCCCGCAGCGCCCCGATCTACCTAGTAACGAATGACCACGGGAGAGCGGCCACGATGTCCACCTTGCGCTTCTACAGGTAAGTCGATATAAATCTCTTGTAGAAGCTGCAGGGGTAAAAATGACAAATCTGCGTAGCCGTGGGTGCGGGCAAAGCGCAGGTCATTGCTGCGGTGGTGGGGCGACCGTTGGTGCTTCTCGGGATGGGATCTGCGCTGGCCGAATAACTTCCTCTCGACGTTCAGCGGAACGCATTATGTAATTCATCGGGCGCTTACGGCTAAGATCACGTTTAACTTCTAGTGCGATAAACTTGGGGCAGGCGGCAAGTCGCGACGCCTGCCCCACGGCTGAGTCTTTTGCTCAATTCTCGACATCCGATATAAAGTCGAATTGAATGAGGTGTAAAGTTACATTGCCGCTGCTCATGCTCCTGCTTATCGCAGGACAGCTCTCCGCGGAGTTCTGCATGGCGCAATGTGAGGGCATGAGGCAGTCGGAGCCGGGGTGCGCGATGCACGCAATGGCCCATGGTCATTGCGCATCGTGCAAACATCTTTCTGCTGACCTCACAACCAATATTCTATCGACTGCAGAGCCCTGTTCCGGTCACATATGCAACGGTTTATTGGGGTTCGTGCCGAACCGCCCCAATCAGGAAATTAGAGCTTTGGTAGAAGCTGGATCGATCGATATTCTTGCCCCTCCTGCTCTTGAAGTCATGCAGCGAGCGCGCTTCGACGATGCGCGAAGTACCAGATGCATCCCGCCATTTGACCCGCTGATTTCCAGCCTCCGCATTTAGCGTCTTCGCGCCGCAAACAACGCAAGGATGGGGTTGTCGTGGGCTCATGCTCGTTTAAGCGATTCTGCCTGGCCTTGACCATTGCCCCATCCCGGCATCCATTCGTTTCGACGTCTCGTTTAGGCGTCAATCCCTCTTTCGAATTCCATGCAGGAGAAACCATGCGCAACGAAGAGACAGAGAGCAAACAGGCCCGCGTCATCAGTCGGCGGAGAATTGTCCAGGGGATATTGGCGGGAACTGCACTTGCAGCGTGCGGGTGGAAAGACCGGCCAGCTTTCGGCGAAATCGCACCACCCAATCCAGCGATGCTCACCGGGACGCGGTTTGACCTCGCAATCGACACTATCCCCGTGAACATTACCGGACGCGTCGCGCGCGCAACCGCCGTAAATGGATCTACGCCTGGCCCGACGCTCAGATGGCGCGAAGGTGATGTAGTAACGATTTCCTTAGCCAACCGGCTGAAACATGCGACGTCCATTCACTGGCACGGAATCCGTGTGCCCGCCGAGATGGATGGTGTTCCAGGGCTCAGCTTCGACGGCGTAGCTCCGGGCGAGACTTTTGAATATCGTTTCCCGGTCAGACAGAGCGGCACCTACTGGTATCACAGTCACAGTGGATTCCAGGAGCAGACAGGATTGATTGGGGCGGTGATCATCGATCCGCGCGACCACGATCCGATTGAGTTCGACAGAGAGCACGTGGTGCTGCTTTCGGACTGGACCGATGCGAATCCTGCAACCATCTTCAGCAATTTGAAAGCACAAAGCGACTACTACAACTACCATCGCCTCACACTTCCCAACTTCATCTCCGCCGCCGCCAAGGATGGCTTCGGGTCGACGGCCTCGGAACGGCTTGCATGGGCTCGAATGAACATGAGCCCGACCGATATATCGGATGTTACGGGTGCCGCCTATACCTATTTGTTGAATGGAAATTCTCCCAAAGCTAACTGGACCGGGCTTTTTCATGCCGGCGAACGAATTCGTCTTCGCTTCATTAACGGTTCTTCGATGACATTCTTCGATGTTCGCATTCCCGGGCTGAAGATGACCATGGTGCAGGCGGACGGTAATGATGTCGAACCGGTGACCGTAGATGAATTTCGCATCGGGATCGCGGAGACCTATGACGTGATCGTGCGGCCGGCAGACGATACGGCCTACGCCATTTTTGCGCAGGCGCAAGACCGCAGCGGCTTTGCGCGCGGCACGCTTGCTCCAAGGATCGGCATGACAGCGGCCGTTCCGGCGATGGACTCGGTTCCCATGCGGACGATGGTGGACATGGGGATGGCCAATATGAAGGGAATGAAGATGGGAGATATGAAAGGCATGCATATGTCCGACATGGCCGGGATGGGTATGCCGGGCATGGTTGGAATGCAAAAGGAGAATACTCCTGAATCGACCCAACCCGCGGCAGCCAGCCAGAACATGGCAGGAATGGAGATGGGTAGCAACACTGCAACAACAGCTCTGCCGCAGCCGGGCCCGGGAACCACGCCGATCACGGCAATGAGCGGGATGGGGGAGAGCGGCGCTCGATTGACGCCATCGAATCGCGTTCATCTGCATGTTGGCCCGCAGGTGGACAACGTCGCGATGGAAGCTGGCGAGCGGTTGCACGATCCAGGAGACGGACTGAGCGGTAATGGCAGGCGTGTTCTGACCTATGCCGACCTTCGCGCACGTTATCGCGGCGCGGATGGAAGGGCGCCGACGCGCGAGATCGAATTGCACCTCTCGGGAAATATGGAGCGATACATTTGGGGATTCAACGGGAGGAAATTCTCCAACGCAGAACCCATCGGGCTGAAACTCGGTGAGCGGGTGCGCTTCGTGCTGATCAACGACACGATGATGGATCACCCGATTCATCTGCACGGACTGTGGAGTGAGTTGGAAAACGGTCACGGAGAATTCAACCCGTATAAGCACACGGTGATTGTGAAGCCGGCAGAGCGCCTGACCTACCTGGTAACTGCGGATACGCCCGGCGAATGGGCTTATCATTGCCACTTCGCTTTTCACATGGACGCCGGCATGTTCCTCACTGTGGTGGTGAAGCCATGAGTGCGTTTAGATCTGGCCGCACAAAGGTACATGTCGTCTTCGCAGCCTCGATCTGGCGTGCGACTGTTGTCCTGGTGCTCTCAATGGGCTGCATAAAGCGAGTTAGTTCGCAAATGCCGATGCCGTCTTCCGGCATGAAGGAATCCATGATGGAAAACCCGATACTCATTCACGGAAAGCTCGACCAATTTGAGGGCCGCACCGGTCGTTCGGGGAGTGACCTCCGTTGGGATGGCGAAGGCTGGATTGGGTCCGACATGAATAAGCTATGGATCAAATCGGAAGGCTTCGGCGGAATCCGTTCAATCAGCGACGGGGATCATGAAGCACTCTACGACCGCCCGATTCCTCACATGCGCTATTTCGATGCGCAAGCCGGTGTGCGAGCCGATCTGGACTCAGGACCGCGGCGTGCGTGGGCCGCATTCGGGATTGAGGGGCTCGCACCTGGCTATTTCGAAATTGCGCCGACGATTTATATCCGAAACGGAGGCAATGTAACAGGCCGCGTTTCCGCTTCCTACGATCTGCTGCTCACGCAGCGATGGATCGCGCAACCAGAAGCAGAGCTGAACTTCTATAGCAAGGACGACCCTGGGCGCCAGACTGGCTCGGGTTTATCGGATTTGGATGCGGGCCTGCGTTTGCGTTATGAGGTCAGCCGCAAATTTGCTCCCTACATCGGCTTTGCCTACAACGGCAAATACGGCAATACAGCCGGCTATTCAAGGCTGGCTGGTGAAACAACCGACAGTTCCCAATTCGTGTTCGGCCTTCGAATTTGGTACTGAGACTGACACTTGGTTCGCGTTCAATTTAAATCTGCTCAAAATGAATCGAAGGAGAACTATCGTGCTTAAGTTTTTTTCTGGATTCGCGGTAGCCGTTGTTGTTGTTGTGACGGCCGGCTTCTGCTTTGTGCGCTTTGGCTTTGTTGATCCACGCGCGGACCTGCCCGTCGATTGGCTCGAAAGCAAGATCGCCATGCCTGCACTCGATGCCGCCGTCGATCGGCGCGCACCAGAGTCGCACAACCCGCTCCAGCCTACCGATGCGAACCTGATTGCTGGGATGAAGATCTATCAAACGAATTGCGCCAGCTGCCATGGAGATGTTCAGCACTCACACACAGCCCTCGGCGACGCGTTCTATCCCCGCGCACCGCAGTTCGCCGAGGACGCGCCCGATATGTCGGAAAACCAGAACTTTTACATCATCCAGCACGGAATACGCCTCAGCGGAATGCCCGGATGGAGGGAGACGCTCAGCGAACAGCAAACGTGGCAGGTAACCACATTTCTGAGCCATATGGATAAGCTGCCGGCTCAGGTCTTGGACGCATGGAAGATGGCGGCTGCCAGCCCAAATGGCGCTAGCTCCGCACCCGATGCGACGAAATCCGAAACAATGAACAAGAAGAGCATGAGTATGCCGATGAACTGATCCAGTGCCCGTTCTCTTTCCTGGCAATTGGGAGGATTGGTCGTATATCCAGATTCGATTTCAATTCTCGTCTTGGCGACTCGGAATGAAGCATGGAAAGCAAGTCTGTACGCGCAGCCTGCGCTGCGAGTAATCTACCAATGCGACATTCATTTTTCCGAAAAGATTAGAAGGGCTTTGTATGCGGATTGGCATCACTTGTTATCCCACGTATGGCGGCTCAGGCGTGGTGGCTACCGAGCTCGGCATTGAGTTGGCGGGGTTGGGTCACGAGGTGCACTTCATTTCCTATTCGCAGCCGTTCAGGTTGACCGGGCGCGACGAGGGTATCTTTTATCACGAGGTGCCGGTCTCAAGTTATCCGCTCTTCGAGTTCCCGCCTTACGACCTGGCGCTCGCTTCCCGGATGGCTGAGGTGGCTGAGTTTCAGGGTCTCGACCTGCTTCATGTTCACTACGCCATACCACACTCGGTGAGTGCGCTGCTTGCACGGCAGATGCTTG
The DNA here is from genome assembly GCA_049508975.1 of Occallatibacter sp. Taxonomy (GTDB): domain Bacteria; phylum Acidobacteriota; class Terriglobia; order Terriglobales; family Acidobacteriaceae; genus Telmatobacter. Next base: position 7,985 of record JBELAI010000068.1, read on the forward strand.
CTGCCCGGGGTCGACGGCTGCCGTTTGTGACAACGCTGCACGGCACGGATATTACGCTCGTGGGCCTGGACCGCAGCTATCTGCCGATCACCCGCTATGCAATTCAAGAGAGCGATGGTGTAACGAGCATTTCCAGTTATCTCAAGGACAAAACAGTCCAGGATTTTGGAGTTACGCGAGGTATTGAGGTCGTTCCAAATTTTGTGAACTGCGATGTGTATACCCCCATCATTGACGAAGCCAAACGCGCGGAAGAGCGCAGGCGGCTGGCCCGGCCGGATGAGGCGATCCTGATGCATCTCTCCAATTTCAGGCCGGTGAAGCGGGTGGTGGATGTGGTGAAGGTGTTTGCAGAGGTGGTGCGGGAGATGCCGGCGCAGCTGGTTCTGGTGGGCGATGGGCCCGAGCGATCAGCGGCTGAGTGGCTGGCGAGAGAATTGCATATTCAAGACAAGATCCACTTTCTCGGCAAGCAGGAACGCGTCAACGAACTTCTACCTCTGGCCGACTTGCTGCTGATGCCTAGCGAAATGGAGTCGTTTGGCCTGGCGGCACTGGAGGCGATGGCTTGCAAGGTGCCGTCGATTGCTACCTGGGTGGGCGGCGTTTCGGAACTCATCGACGATGGGGTTACCGGGCTGCTTTATCAAGTGGGCGATGTGGACGCAATGGCACAGGGAGCGCTCGGATTGTTGAGGGACCGGGCGCGCCTCGAGGAGATGCGCGACGCAGGCCGCAAGACGGCACAGAAGCGGTTTTGCGCAACGCTTGTGGTGCCGCAATATGTGCGGTATTACGAGTCGGTGCTCGCGGATTGATGGGACTCTCGAGAAGATTATAAAAAGGATTTCGCACGAGGATGCGGTGAGTCAGCCCCGCTGACGTTCGCGGAAGGCCACTCACACCGCGTTGTTCGGGAGCACGCCTCTGCCCGGATTTATTTGATCCGGTCACGAAGAGTGTCGAGGTTTCCCGCCCTTGGGCCAGAAACTCACGCAAATCCTGAATCCCGGATCGTCGAAAATCCGCGAGGAATCGGGAAGCGCGCCCCTTCGCAATTGTCGAGCGAAAATATGCGGAGATTCTGAGAATAGCCACAGTATTCTGAAACGCTTTGGTTACAGCTTTCACTAACCAATATTCAACGGTTGCCGTGGCTTGTTCGGTGATTTGAGCGAGCCGCGATAATGCCAATTCGCTCCGGCGGCACTATCCCGTCGGAGGTATTTCCCCACATCACAGTATCCCAACCATGGAGGAGAAAAACATGTTTCATCAATCCATCTCTGCGAAGAGATTGCTCGGTTTTGCAGCTCTCTCGCTAGCAATTGGCGTAAGCCTTCAAGCGCAGGACGTGGTCAGAAGCGCGAACGGTGTCACTTCGGTAGATGTGACTTCAACCCCCGCTCCGGCCGATTTTGCTCATGCAACTCCGATGCCGCTGCCCCAGGCAACGATTTCAGTGGATGCGGTTCAAGGACTATTGGACTCGATTCAAAATGGTCACGTCGATCTTGGCGTCAACGGAGGGGGACGGGGAAGCGAAGGTACCGGATCTACGACGGACTTCGCGCCCGCTTTTCTAGGCGAGCCCGATGGAGCCGAGAACGATCAAGAGACGCCCTACGACTGGGGAACAAGCAACCTGCCGTTCACAACCGTAAGGGCCGATCTTTACGGATTGGACACGAACACCGTCTATCCGTATCGGGCGACGGGCAGGGTCTTTTTTAATATCACCTCAAAAGGGTACAACTGGTGCACGGCATCGATGATCAAGCCCGGCGTAGTGGTGACCGCTGCCCATTGCGTGGCCGAATTCGGAAAGAAGAAATTCCAAACCGGCTGGCAATTTGTGCCCGGATACTCGAAAGGTTCCGCGCCGTACGGCACGTGGACCGTGGCATCGGCCTACGTTCTGACCTCGTACTTCGACGGAACCGACTCTTGCGCCCAGTCCGGCGTTGTCTGCAAAGATGACGTTGCCTTGCTGGTTTTGAACACGCAGAAAGGTAAGTACGTGGGGAGTACCGTGGGTTGGTTCGGGTACTGGTACGGCGGAGGCTTTACCTCGGCGGGCCTGGCGCAGATCACACAACTTGGGTATCCGGGCGGCCTGGACTCGGCCAACTATATGGAACGAACGGATTCGCAAGCCTACACGAGTTCGTCGAATTCGAACAATCATATTATTGGCTCGAACGAGAACGAGGGATCCAGTGGCGGACCCTGGGTTGAGAATTTCGGATTGCCATCGGCACTCACGGGCGAAACGAACGGTTCCTTCTCGCCAGCGGACGTGATTGTTGGGGTGACGAGTTGGGGATCCACTTCTCTGAGTCCCAAGAATGACGGTGCTTCGCCTTTCACTTCAGGCAACATTGAGAATTTGCTGAAATATGTCTGCTCTAAAATCCCAGGGGCCTGCTAGAGCCTGTAATTAACTTTCAGTGAGGGTCCTGGCCAGATTTGAGAGCAATAGGATGGCCAAGGCCAGGTAGTGGAGCGCAGCCACGGTCTTGGCCATCCGCTCGCAGTACCCGCCCAAGCGACGGAGACGGCCCGCCCAGGCGCAACTGCGCTCCACAAATCAGATTGGTGTTTTTCCCGCCCGCTGTGATTAAACCGCTGTAATCGAAGAGCGCGCCTTGGCGTCAATTCCGCGAGTTAGCTCCCGGTGAGGCAGGAGTTAGCAAGTTAGCTGCGGGAGTAGGCGATAAGAGACTCGCGGCGCTGGCATTCGTTTTCGCAGCCGATTTCCTGGCTGGGATGCCGTGCTGATGGCAGTCGGCGCACTTTACCCAATGGATGTTGTGCGGGCTGGTTGCGCTGAAATACGTGGTATCCATCTTCTCGACATCGAGACCGCAGTTGGACATTTGCGGATGGCAGGTTTTGCACGAGGCGCGTGCATTCTGATTGTGTCCGGTATGGCAGGCGATACAGCTCAGGCCTTCATGGACGCCTATCGGAGTGCGATCGTCTCCTGAACCAAATTGCGCGCCCCAGCCATTGGCTTCGGTGACTGTGCCTGCTTCAGGCCTGCGCGGCGCGTGGCACTGGTAGCAGATGGCGGCGCGGGGATCGGGACTCACAGTGACTGATCGCTCGCCGTCGTGCAGTTCGGGTATGGTCAGCGACGCAGCGGCGAAGTGAATCTGCTCGCGGCGGTCGAAGAATGCAAGGGATTCGTGCAGTGGATTCCCTGCAACCGACATGCGCTTTTGTGGTTTGGTTTCGATTGGGCCTTCGCGATGCACCTGGTGGCAGGCCTGGCAGGGGATGGTGGGCTGGCCGGCGAGGTCTTTGCGCACTAAGTGCCAGGGGCCTTGCGCGTTTTGCGGCTGAACAAGATCGCGGACAGATCCGTTGAAGTGCATACCATGGCAGCGGAAACAATCTTCCATGAGATGCTGATGGGAGTTCTGGGTTGGATTGGTAAATATCTCGGTATAGTTTGCGCTATGAGGACCGGCGTGCCAGGCCGCGTATTCCTTCTGGTGGCATTTCTGGCAGTTGGGCACCATCTCAACCACGTCGACATCGCGCAGGCGAATGGTCTCCGGCCATGTGCGCATTAGATGGACGCGAATGTGACGGAGCTTGGTAGACAGACTGGCCACGTGGCAATCCATGCACGTTGCGTTGCGGTGCGGGGCGCCATGGACCTCGCTCACGTAGGCGGCCATTTCGTGGCAGCTTGCACAGCCCTGGCCATGTTCCGACGAGTAGTAATACGACGCGCCATAGGTGCCACCTACCGCCAGAAGAATTACCAGCCCGACGCCCAACGCGGCGATCTTCAGCATTCGCATCATGACTGGAATCCCGTACCCTTCCAGTTATGAACCAGCGCGTCAGACGCCATGTAGGCAATGGCCATGATGGTGAGTGCCGGATTGAAGCCTCCGTTGGTGACATGCACGCTTGAGTCGATCACGAAGGCATTGTCGACGTCGTGAAGCTGGCAGTTGCGATTGACGACGGAAGCTTTGGGATCGTTGCCCATGCGGCAGGTGCCGGCCTGGTGCTGCCCGGCTGAAACCGACTCGGGCCTGCCGGCCATGATGGAGGTGTGGATGGCGCCGGCCTCTTTGAGCCATGCTTCAGCACGCTTGCCCTGCACCTCGCCGATTTCGAAAGTGTGCGGGTGCACGTTGCCGGAAAAGCGCGCCACAGGTAGACCAAACTTGTCCTTCACCGAAGGATCGAGCGTAACACGCGCATCGGCCGAGGGAATCTGCTGTGTGGGCCCAATAATCACGATGCTGCGTTTGTGCCATTCGCGCATGGCCTGCTTGTGTGCCAGACCCCAGCGCGGGGTGTTTGGCGGCAGGCGATCGATGGTGTGAATGGGGAGGCGAATGAACTCGTTGGCAAGCATACCCCCACCGACGAGTCCTGGAGTTCCATGATTGTAGTCGGAGATTGCGATGCTGGCGCCGGGGCCTACGTCGTCATAGGTCTCGAAGTCGAAATATCCGATTGCGCCGGTGTAGTGATGGCCTTGAAGATTGCGTCCCACCTGGTCGTAGCGATTGCCGAGACCGTTGGGGAAAAGGCGGCTCTTCGAGTTGAGCAGCAGGCGGGCCGACTCCACTGCGCAACCAGACACGATGACTATATCGGAGAACTGTTCCCGGAGGTGGCCATCGATGTCGAAATAGGCAACCCCGCGAGCACGTCCGCGATCGTCGGTGAGGATTTCCTTCACCATACACTCGGTGCGCAGGTCGCAGTTGCCGGTGCCGAGCGCTAAGGGAATCACGGTGTTCTGCGAACCGTTTTTCGCATCCACTTCGCAAGCGAAGCCGCAACACCAGCGACAGCGCATGCAAGGGCCGCGGCCGTTGTAGGGCACGCTGTTGCGAGCCATGGGGATGTGAAACGGATGCAAGCCCAACCGCTTTGCTGCCGGCTCCAGGATTCCGAATTCATGGCCAGGCGGTACTGGTGGCATGGGCAGAGGACGCCGGCGCGGACCGTGAAATGGGGTGCCTGAATAATCGCCCGAGATTCCGATTTCGTATTCAGCCTTCTCGTAGAACGGCTCCAGGTCGTCGTAGCAGATGGGCCAGTCTTCGAGCGAGCTTCCCTGCGGCGCGCCGTATGTCGACTTCATGCGAAAATCCTGGGGCATGTAACGCCAGGCTTGCGCGCCGTAACTCAGAGTCCCTCCACCTACGCAGGCGGCGTTGTTCTGGTAGGCTCCCTCGCTGGCAAGAACGGTGTGCGCCACGCCCTTCCCATCCACCCATACGCGGGGATTTCCCTCGTCCTCGGGACCGAACGCATTGCCAAGCAGCGAGGTGCGCTGATTGCGCAGATCGTCTTTACGGCAGTCGTTGGCGGTGTACCACTTGCCCCGCTCCAACAATACGACGCTCAGACCGGCAACGGCGAGTTCCTTGGCTACAATGCCGCCTGCGGCTCCGGCCCCGATCACGATTGCGTTCACCCTTTTCATGAGGTCGACCCCTTGGTCAGGTCATATTGCGCGCGGCCGCGTATCGGAGGCTCGGCCAAGCCAAGCATTCGCCAACTCACCGCGTCGCGATTGCCGCCGTGGCGCGGAGAGCCGTAATATCCCTCTAGCGTATGGCTGCGCACCAAATTGAAAAAGCTTGAATTTTGTCGCTCCAGGTCGCTGACGATTTCGAACTGCCGCTGTGAGGAGAGCGCAGCCAGCTCTGCGCCGAATCGCTGCCGGCTCGCCGTTTCGGCGTCTTCCAGACCATGCCGGTATGCGTGGCGATGCTTCCGGTAGTGGCGCATCAACTGGCGGTCGATGTAGGTGAGTACGCCTGCCTGAGAGGCGCTTGGAAACTCATCCGCAGGCACAATCTGGTCACAGATCGACGCCAGCGTTATGGCCTGCTGCTCGGTGAGATACTCCCAGGTTCCCCGGTTGGCTGACTTGCAGCCGATGGCCAGTGCCGCACTGCCCAGGGCGCCAGCCGCCACAAACTGCCGACGTGTCAGTGTGCCCGATTTCCAGTTCGAGAGCATCGCCGTCTCCCTCGTGCTGAAGTCAAGTCGGAGAAAGGAGTCTCAAAGGTGTAACTCGAGGATCTTCCCGGAATGTCAGCGAACCTATGGTCGGCGGCATTGGGTTTCCCGGTCTGTGTTGCAAATCACTTGCGATGGACGAGGCACAAAAGGCCTGCGCTCGACGCCCGGTTCAATTGACAACGCCGCATTGTCCCATTAGCTTTTAGTTCGAACCCACTGCCAGAGTACGCCGGTCTTGGAATCAAATCGAAGTCAATGAGGGTCTTTTTTTTGAACGAATCAATCGCGAAGATTTCCCCTGCTCTTTCACGCCGAGGCAGCATATCCCGCGGGCTCTTTTGCGCATTCGTCATTGCTGCGGCTCAGGCTGCCCCTTCGCACCTGTGGGCACAGGCGAACCCAGCTGGCCGGCAACAAAATGTTGGCGATGCGCCCTCGGTTGCACTTCCGTTGGCCCATGACCTTTCAGGAAAGCTGACTCATCGCGATGTGCGCCGGATCATGCGTAAAGTGGCGGACTGGCAACTGAATCGCGCAGAAGCCGACTTCGATCAGGATTGGACCTACGCCGCGCTCTATGCGGGCTTCATGGCAGTGCCGAATGAGGCGGGCGGCAAGCACTACCGTGAGGCGATGCAGCGCATGGGCAAGAAGTTCAATTTTGAGCCAGGGCCGCGCCTGGCACATGCGGACGATCAGGCCATTGGACAAACTTACCTCGACCTCTATCGACGCACCCACGACCCGGCGATGCTGGCGCCCATCCGCGCACGGATGGATGCGGTGATGCAATTGCCCGATGACAAGGACAAGCCGCTCTGGTGGTGGTGTGACGCGTTGTTCATGGCGCCGCCGGTGCTGGCGAAGCTTTATACGATCACCGGTGACCGGAAATACCTCGATTTCATGGATCGCGAATGGTGGATCACTTCGAATCTGCTTTACGACTCCAAGACACATCTGTTCTTTCGCGATGCAACGTTCCTGGGCAAACACGAAGCCAATGGAAGCGGGCTCTTTTGGTCGCGCGGCAATGGCTGGGTGATGGCGGGGCTGGTTCGCGTGCTGGCCGAAATGCCTGGCGATTATCCCTCGCGGCCAAGGTATGTAACGCAGTTGAAGGAGATGGCCGCGGAGGTCTCATCCATCCAGGGTAGCGACGGTTTGTGGCGGCCAGGGCTGCTCAACCCAGAGGCCTACCCGCTGCCAGAAAACTCCGGCTCCGCATTTTATGTTTATGCGCTGGCATATGGCGTCAACCATGGGCTGCTGGACCGCGCTCAATATTTCCCTGTAATTGAGAAGGCATGGGCTGGGCTGGTTTCTCATATCTATGAAGACGGCCGGATCGGGAGCATTCAGCCGATTGGAGCGGCTCCCGGGGATTACACGGCAACTGCAAGCTATGTGTTCGGCACGGGAGCGCTTCTGATGGCTGGGTCTGAGGTGGACCGGCTTTCTCACTAGGGCAGGGTCGCGGCAGTCGTGCTAGAAAGTGGCGAAGGGATCGAGCACGGAGTCATCCGGTTGCTCCGAAGACCCATTCTTCGAACCGTCAAGAGATAGTTGCGCCTGACAATTCTTTCCGGCCTTCTTCACAATTTAAACGCGTGCCAGCGCATATGCTCACACAGCGACCTTGATATGAGGTTGCGCGGCGTTCTTCTCGGGCAATTGATCGAGCAGGACAACATTGAGCAGCGACTTGTGTACCTGGATGCGGCCGTTGTAGTCGATGAAGCCTAGCTTGCGAAAGCGATTCATGAAAAAACTGACACGCGACCTCGTGGTGCCAATCATTTCCGCCAGGGTCTCCTGCGAGATGGGCGGAATCAGAGTCTCCGGATCGCCGGGCTCGCCGAACTGGGCCATCAAAAGAAGGATGCGCGCCAGGCGCTTTTCGCTGGAGTTGAAAAGCTGATCGACGAGATCGGCCTGGGCACGCATGCTGCGGCCAAGAAGGAACTTCATGAAGATGTCCGCAAAAGCGGGTTCATCATGCATGACGCGGATCATCTCGCTTCTACCGATTCTAAGAGCGGTGCATTTATTGACGGCAGTGGCGGTAGCGAGGCGCAGCCCAGGGATTGCCGCAAGAGCCCCTTCTCCGACAAAATCGTTCCCGGAAATTAAAGTTATCGTCGCCTCTTTACCGCTCGAAGAAACAACCGTGAGCTTTGCGCGGCCCTTTTGGAGATAGAAGACGGAGTCTGCCGAATCTCCCTGGGAGAAGAATGCCTCGTTCGGCTTCAATTCAACGATCTTTCGGCCGAGGCCGGCATGCGCAAGAAAAGCAGCAGCGTCAAATGGAGGATTACTTTTTTCGGCTATCGACATGCAAATTCCTTCGAGGCTATTCGGTCTTTCGATGTGGACAACGGAAGGTTGACGGGCAGCAAAGCCCGGCGTGGCTTCCTGAGGCGTCCGCGGTGTTTAGGACACAGTTACGTATTTGAGCGCACCGAAGAGTGAGCCTCGTCGATTGTCGCCTCAACGAAAAGCCCTTGTCTGCCCTGTTTAGCTCAACTTTGAACGGATTTGTTGCACAAATAAGCGGTGCGTCGCCTGCTACGAGCGAAGGATGTCTGAATGGCAAGCCATTTTAGGTTAGGGACTCACCGATCATCGCGAGGAACATTGGCGAACCAAACCTTGCATCTAATCAGAACAGTTCAATGGGTGGCCGGCTGTGGTCCGCGCTTGAAACGCCTCCGATCATGGCGAGGTGGGTTTCGGTCTGGCTAGCCATCTTGTACTTGCTGAGATGCGACGCAAGCAACGCTTTGAAGGTCGTATCGAAGAGGCCATCCCATCCGGGACGTTCCGGTCTTTCGGCCAATCGCAACAAGTGATCGCGCATCTCAACGAGCGCCTCCTGCACATGCTCCATTCTCTGGCGCATGACGTCCTGGAACTGGATGTGCCCAAGCGCTTCGGAGAGCCGGATCACGCTGTCCGCGTAGTTCGCATCCACCTCGCTGATTACGTCGAGGAGCAATTGACTGTTCTTGCTGAACTCGACTTGCATTTCGCCGAGGTCGGCCGCCAGATGACTCATGGCGCAGTTTGCCTGGTGCTGTTGGAGCGATAGATGAGCAATTTTCATCTCCTCGTCCACCCTCTTGCAGGTCGCGTTGATTCTTCCGGCTATGTCGGCGGCGGCCTGGGTGGAGAGCACGGCGAGCTTTCTGACTTCAAATGCAACCACGGAAAAGCCGCGGCCCGCGCTTCCTGCCCGCGCCGCCTCGATCTCCGCATTCAGGGCGAGCAGGTTGGTCTGTTGGGCGATGGAGGTAATGACCTTGATGAGGGGCGTCAGGGCGCAGACATCGCCGGCCAGCCCATGAATGCGCTCGAAGTTGCTCTTGAACTCTCCGGTCTGAGCCATGAGCTGCATTTCGATCGCACTGAGAATCCCTTTGTTGTTCTCGATGCGGATCTGAGTGTTTTTAGTCAGTTCGCCGGCGCTCTTGACGGACCGTGCAATATGCTCAATCTGCTGGCCTGCTTTTGCATTGAGGAAACCGATCTGCTCGATGACCTCAACCACCTCGCGCTCGGACTCAGCAAGGGAGTCCCCAATCTGGCCGTGCACTACGTCGATGTAGGGCTTGCAGTCTTTGATGTCCGCTTCGATCGCCTTGCGGGTGGCAAGTTCACGGGACACGTCCTCAAAATTGAGCTGGCCAAAGGCCCACATGTCGGCAACGGCGTTTCGGGCTCCGACCCAGTTCACCCATTGAGTAATCAGAAAGGGCGCAAGAATAATTGCCGCAAGTTCTACCGTTACCCGCACCCAATCGGGAATCGTGGCCGGAACTTTGATCTGAAGTAAAGCCACACCAAGCGCAACGTCGCAAAGAACCGCACCCCCCGATTGAATGAGGAGCCGTTTGCGAATGCGGCGCAGCCGTGAATCGCGATCTAACATGATCTCGGACCCTTCTTTCCCTTCGAGCCAGTTAACACCCGGGAAATCGCTTCAAGTTTTCTGGTCAGCGACGAGACGATCACCGATTTATCTCCTATGACAGCAGAGGCAGGGCAGGCAGTATGGCTAGGTGGAAATCGAATCGGGGCTTTTCCTATGCCCGGACTATTTCCTGAAAGCCGCCGAAAAACGGCCCGTTCCGAGTTCGCCGCGTGAACTGGCGGTACACATTCTTCATCGTCAAAATCCGCCTTAGGAATAGCGGCAATCCCACGTGGCACGCTCGGCCTCTTTAACGGGGCGATGTGTCCACAACGGCGAGGGCTCTGTCGATTTCAGGATTCTTAGTCACTTTGTGTGGGCGGGTCATTTTCTTCGATTGCGTCCTTGAGAAGATGGAACTGAATTTCCAGTTTTTCCATGCCGGCAGCTAGAAAGTCCTGATCGCCTTCGTCGGCGGCTTTTTCCATTGCCGCGGCCAGACTCCGGAGAGACTCGCCACCAACCCTTGCCGAAGCGCCGCAGATCGCGTGAGCCAGCCGCGCGGAACCTGCACGATCCCCACTTTTTACAAGATGTTTGAGAGCCTGGATTTTTTGAGGGAGCCCCTCAAGGAACGATGCAAAAACCACCTGCGCCATTGTGTGGTCGCCTTCCAGGCGCGCCAGCACGCCATCCAGGTCGAATACCATTGTCTTGCTTTCAGCGGGCGGAGCCGGGACAAGATGCCGGACCTTCAGGGAGGTGTCGATATCTCCGATGCGGAGCCATTTTTCGAGTGCCTCCCGCAGTGCGGCCGCAGATAACGGTTTGGGCACAAAGTCGCTCATGCCGGCGGCGAGACAACACTCCTTTTCGCTTTCGAGGGAGTTCGCGGTTATGGCGACGATGGGAATGTCGTGATTGAGGGCTGCTGAATTTGGATTGCGGATCTGCTTTGCAGCCTCGATCCCGTCCATCACGGGCATACGCACATCCATCAGCACCAGGTCGTATGAAGTGGACGCGAGCGCGATAATTGCCGCAGCGCCATCGGCCACCGCGTCGGCGTGGATGCCCAATTTGCGAAGCATTCCGAGAGCCACTTCACGGTTGGTGGCATTGTCCTCCGCGAGCAGCACTCTCGCATTCATACCAGCAAGACTCGCAGCCGGCTCACGATATGAATCGGACGCGACTCGACCGGGCATTGGACGGCTTTCGTCCGCATCGTGCAAGACTCGATTGAGAATTCCGCACAACTCGTCCCTGCGTACCGGCTTGAATGCAGAACTCGAGAAGCCTATCTGTTCGGGAGTCTGAGAGTTCGCTCGCGTGCCGAGGGAAGTGAGCAGAATCATGCGCGTATCTGCGATTCTCCCATCCGCCTTGATGGCGCGGCCAAGAGACTCTCCGTCCATATCCGGCATTCGCATATCGATGACAGCGATCGTGAATGCGTCGCTTTTTTTGCGTGCATCGTAGAGGGCAGTAAGCGCCACTGCTCCGTTTTCCGCCGCGACGACGCGCATCCCCCAACTGGCTGTCATCGTGGTGAGGATCTCGCGGCTGGTGGCGTTGTCGTCGACAATCAGCACGCGTATGCCCTGGAGGCTGGCGCGGTTCTGAGCGTTCTTCTCGGCTGCTTCGGACTCATTTCCCGGTCTCAATCCCAGACGCACGGTGAACCAGAACTCCGAGCCTTGGCCTTCCCGGCTCGTTACTCCAACGGTTCCACCCATCATTTCCACCAATTGTTTGGAGATAGCCAAGCCCAATCCCGTGCCGTCACACTTCTTCGCTGTCCGTGCTTTCACCTGGGTGAATTTGTCGAAGAGGATTCCGATCTTGTCTTCCGGGATGCCGATGCCGGTGTCGCGCACCGAAAAGTGCAGCAGGCAATTGGATTCTCCCGTTTCTTTCAACGCTACACGTACTGCAACTTCGCCTTTTTCGGTGAATTTGATGGCATTTCCGACAAGGTTAGTGAGAATCTGGCGCAGACGCCCTGGATCGCCGCGGAGCTTGGTCGGCACCTCTGGGGCGGCAATGCAGATCAGTTCAATTCCCTTCCCTTCCGCCTGCAGTGCGAGACTGGCTCCAAGGTTTTGAAGAACCACATCGAGTGCGAAGTCTTCTATCTCGAGTTCGAGCCTCCTGGCTTCGATCTTGGAGAAATCGAGGATGTTGTTGATGACCTTCAACAAGGAATTGCCGCAAATGCAAATGGTCTCGGCATAATGGCGTTGGTCGGATGTGAGGCCGGTATCGAGCAGCAGCTCGGTCATGCCGACTACGCCATTGATCGGGGTCCGTATTTCATGACTCATGTTGGCCAGAAACTCGCTCTTGATCCGATTGGCGGCATCTGCCTCTTTTCGTGCGCGAATGAGTTCGTCATCGCGGTGCTTTCGGTCTGTGATTTCTTCCGCGACTCCGGCGATTCTGATCAGGGTTCCGCCCTCGCCGCGAATGGGAAACGCCCGATTGCGAATCCATTTCTCCTGTCCTTCCGGAGTGTTGATTCGGAATTCCGAGTCAACGCATTCTCCGCGGAACTGCCTCTTCAACGCATTCCAGACAAGCTTCCGATCGCCGGGATGTATGGTTTCCATCCACTCTGCCGGACTCGCATAGAGGCTTGCGCAGGTCCTGCCCCAAATCGGCTCGTAAGCGGGACTGACATAGATAATCTCAGTACCGGCCGCATCCATCATCCAAAAAACCTCACGGATGTTTTCCGCGAGCTGTCTGAACTTTTCCTCGCTGCACTGCAAGGCCTGGCGGGCTCTGCGGCGCTCCGTGATGTCTTCCACATGGACCACGAAATGGATCGGAGAACCGAAGCAGTCTCGTATAAGTGAAACCCTCACCCGCACCCACACAACATTTCCGAGCCGGTCGACATTTCGGAGTTCGTCATCCACGAAGCTTAGGTTGCCCGCGACCAAGGCGCCCATCTTCTCGAACGAAGAAATCAGATCGTCGGGATGGGTGATTGCTTCCCAAGAGGTTGCGAGCAACTCTGGCGCGGTATATCCAGCCACCCTGCAGAGTGCTTCATTTACCTGAATGAAGTGCCCGTCCATTCCGGTCACGCACATGCCGAATGGTGCGTTTTCGAAGATCCCGCGGAACCTTAATTCGTTGGCGCGCAGTTGCCTCTCAAGCTGCTTGCGTTCGGCGACGTCGCGGAGAATGTTGGAAATGGCCACCACCTCTCCGGCGGCGTTTTGGATTGGAAACGCGGAGACGGATACCTGAAGCTCGCTCCCATCCTTGCGCAGGCAGAATCCCTCGTGCTGCGAAAACCTCTCGCCTTTCCGGAGCTCTTGGGCAAGCATCTCCAGCGCCTGGTAACGGTCTGGGGGGACCAGCATGGACATGTGCTGCCCGATGGCCTCGATGGCCGAATAGCCAAAAACCGCTTCTGCGCCGTGGTTAAAAGCGCGAATGGTCCCATCTGGAGTGCAGGCGATGATCGAGTCCTCGGAGTTTTCCACGATTGCGGCGAGAAACGCTTGTGTTTCTTCCGCGACCCGGCGCTCGGTCACATCATGCTTGATGGCGATGTACCCGGTGATCTTTCCGTGCTCGTCCCGAACAGGTGCGACACGCATCTCCTCGTTATAAAAGGTCCCATTCTTCCGCTTGTTGATTACGTCGCCCTGCCACACGTTGCCGGATAGAATTGTGTTCCAAAGTTGCTTGTAAAAATCCTCAGACATCCGTCCCGATTTCAACAGGCGCGGATTCTGTCCCAGGACTTCCTCACTGGTGTAGCCAGTCATCGCAGTGAAAGCGGGATTGACGAATTGGATATTGCCGCGAATATCGGTGAGGACGATGCCATCGGCCGCTTGGTCAACGGCTTCAAGCAAGCCGGCATGTTCAACGGTGTTTCCTGCCTGGGGCACTGATCACCTCGATAACGGAAGGCCACTGCATCTCTATCGGCAGACTTCCGCCGTCCAAGAGCGCGCCGCCAGGATGGTCCACCTCCCCGCAGGTCAAGAATGTCCGGCGTGTCGGGCAGTTAAATCCAGCCGCACTTCCCTATCCGGAGCGCTCGTTAGCGGATTGGCTGACTCGTAAGCTACTTGCTTTGCTCAGCTTAAGAATCACATTCAGGTCATCGCGATCTCCGCGACGCGGCCTGTTGAAGGAGATGTGAGAATTCGGTTGACTAGCGCCTACATGTGTAGTAACAATTAATACGTTAATAGGAGTAAGAGATGACCGAGCCCAGGTTGTCGAAACTTGAATTTCAGATCATGGAAACGCTTTGGTCCAGGGGAGAGTCCTCCATCCGCGACATTCTTGAGTCGTTCCCGGCGAAAAAGAAGCCTGCTTATACGACCGTACAGACCACTGTTTACAGGATGGAAGCGAAGCAAGCTGTGCGACGCGTGAAGAGAGTAGGCAATTTCCACATCTTCGCCGCGACCATCTCCCGCGATGCCGCCCAACGTACACTCATTGACGATCTGCTGGCGCTATTCGGTGGACGCTCGCAGCCAGTAATGGCACACTTGATCGAATCGGGAAGGCTTTCCCTCGAAGATGTTAAAGATGCAGAGAAGGCGCTCAAAAACCTTTCGCGAAAGGAGAAGCACTCATGATTCTCCCGGTAATCTGGAACGAAACCACCAACCAATTCTGGACTGCGGAACTTGTCAACCACCTGTGGCAATCGACCCTTGTCACATTCATTGCGTGGCTCCTCGCGCTCGTGCTGCGAAACAATAACGCGCGAACCCGGTACTGGGTGTGGATGATCGCATCGGTGAAGTTTCTGATCCCATTTTCGATTCTCATTGCCGCCGGTGAATCGCTTCGCAAACTCGCGGCGAACCCCATTCCCAGACCGGCAGCTGCGGCCGTGATGGAGCAAATCGCTCAACCATTTCCGCAGGTGCAGTCATTCGCTGCGACGGGCCATACGAATTTCGCACACTCGTTCAACCTGCCAGCGGTGCTTCTTTTTGTTTGGACATCAGGGGTGTTGACGGTTGCTCTTTCGTGGTGCCTTAAGTGGCGGAAGATCCGGTCTATTGTGCGTGTGGCGAGGCCGGAAACTTTCGCACCGGGAGTGCCGGTACTTTCATCGCCATGGCTGGGGGAGCCGGGCGTCTTTGGGATTTTCCGCCAAGTGCTGCTGCTGCCGGAGGGTATCGTAACCCGTCTGACCCCCTCTCAACTGGAGGCGATATTGGCTCACGAGATGTGCCATGTGCGCCGTCGAGACAATTTGACGTTCGCAATCCACATGGGGGTCGAGACGCTTTTCTGGTTTCATCCGCTGATTTGGTTGATTGGCGCGCGCCTTGTGGAGGAACGGGAGCTTGCCTGCGATGAAGCCGTGCTGCAATCGGGCAGTGAAGCAGAAGTGTATGCCGAGGGAATTCTTAAAGTTTGCAAATTCTACGTCGAGTCACCGTTGGCTTGCGCCTCTGGAGTGAGCGGCTCGGATC
The DNA here is from genome assembly GCA_049508975.1 of Occallatibacter sp. Classification (GTDB taxonomy): domain Bacteria; phylum Acidobacteriota; class Terriglobia; order Terriglobales; family Acidobacteriaceae; genus Telmatobacter. The sequence continues at coordinate 23,381 of JBELAI010000068.1, forward strand.
TGAAGAGACGCGTTGTTCGAATCATGACAGAGAGGATTGGAGAGAGGCTTTCCATGGGCCGAAAGTTGCTGTTGAGCGTGACTGGATTGATGGCGGTGGCGTTGCCGATCGCGATTGGATTGGCGCACGCACCACAACTGCTTGCCCAGTCTCACGCCGATGAGGCGGCGGCGACTCTTCCCAAGTTCGAGGTATCAACGGTCAAGCCGAGCAAATCCGAAGACGGAAGATCGGGAATGAGATTCAGTCCAGACGGCATCTCGATGTCCGGGGTTTCCCTGGAGTTTCTTCTTCGCATGGCGTTCGGAGTGGAAAACGACCGGTTGCTGGCTATGCCTGGCTGGGCCAAATCCGATCGATACGATATCGACGCAAAGGTGGATGCCGCGGATGCACCCAAGATGGCAAGCCTCGATTTCGACCAACGGAAATCAATGTTCCTGCCGCTCCTTGTCGATCGATTCAATCTTAAGTACCACCACGAGACCCGAGAGCTCCCGGTATATGAGCTGGTGATTGCAAAAGGCGGTCCCAAGCTCAAGGTGGCCAAGGCCGAAGAGATACCGTCGAGCGGCGGTCCGTCGCACCGCTTCAAGATGGCGATGGGCAACGGTGGGATCGAATCGCAAGGAACATCGCTCGAAGGCTTGATTGAGGCATTGTCGCCACAGGTGGGGCGTACGATTATCGATAAGACGGGACTCACCGGCTACTACGATTACACACTCAAATGGACACCGGACAACAGCCCTCCGCCCATGGCTGGTGGGCCTGAAGGTGGTCCGCCAAGGGGCGACGCCGGTTCCGCGCCGGACGCAGGCGGCCCATCGCTTTTCACCGCGATCCAGGAGCAACTCGGCCTGAAACTTGAGCCGCAGAGAGGTCCGGTGGACGTGATCGTGATCGATCACATCGATCCACCTTCGCCAAACTAGCTTCGGAATCCCAGACGGCGCGTAGAATTGCGAAAAAATGGCACAAACCGTTGAACAAAACCCATGGCCGGAACGTCTTATCGATATATTCTGCAAAGTAAGTCAGATGGCCGTGGCTTCGCGTCTCTGAAGTTGGAGTTACCGAAGGGAAAAGGGTGACCCGCATGATACCTGAGAATTCTGCGCGCACGTTGAGATTCAGCAGAAGGATGTTGCTTAACCTGGCTGTAACATTTGCAGCAGCTTTTGCGGTTCTCTTCGGACTGGTAAGTGGGAGTCAGGCGCGCGCTCAGGCCGCGGCGCCGAGCGCTACACCGAACATCGTGGCGACCTGGCAGGGCACGCTGCACGCCGGGCAGGACCTGCGAACCGTGCTCAAAGTCACCAAGGCGGACGGCGGCGGCTACAAGGCCGATTTTTACAGCATCGACCAGGGTGGGCAGCCGTTTCCGGTAAGCAAGATCACGTTGGAAGGCTCAACAGTGAAATACACCATCACGCCGTTCGACCTGAAGTATGAAGGCAAATTGAGCGTAGATGGAAAGACGATCGAGGGCATTTCAACACAGGGTGGCAATGCTCTGCCGCTGACCTTTACTCGCGCTACGCCCGAAACAGAATGGTCGATACCCAAGCCGGAGCCGCCAATGCCGCCAATGGCTGCTAATGCAAATCCCAGCTTCGATGTCGCTACAATCAAGCCGAGCGTTCCCGGCAGGCAGGGCAAGGGTTTTGGTTTCAGAGCCGGTCATTTTGTAACGTTCAATACGAACGTGAACGATCTCATCGCCTTTGCGTACGGGCTGCACCCCAAGCAAATTGTTGGCGCGCCTGACTGGTTCGGCACCGATCTATACGACATCGAAGGGAAACCGGACACGGAAGGCCGGCCTAACCTGAAGCAGATGGGGATCATGGTTCAAAAGCTTCTTGTCGACCGCTTCCAACTGAAATTTCATCACGACCAGAAGGAGCTTTCGGTGTATGTAATCAGTGTCGCTCCGGGAGGGCCGAAAATGACAAAGTCCACAGCCGGTCCTGACGATCCGCAGGGCTTCGGATTCAGGGGACTCGGCGATCTGAATGTGAGAAATATGTCCATGAAAGATTTTGCGGGCTGGATGCAAAATGGCGTCATGGATAGGCCGGTTGTGGACCAAACCGGACTCACGGACAGGTACGATTTCCCATTGAAATGGACTCCGGACGACTCCCAGTTCGCGGCGTTCAGGGGGGTCGGCGCAGTGCCGCCGCCACCGACCGACGACCCCAAGGCTCCGCCGGCGCTCTACACCGCAATCCAGGAGCAAATCGGGCTGAAGATGAGTCCAGCGAAAGCACCGGATGACGTGATCGTTATCGACCATGTCGAGAAGCCTTCAGCGAACTGACACCGAGACCTTTGTGGAGAGCTGCAAAAGCGATGATGAGGCGGCACAGAATCTTCCCCCTCGCCTTGAGCCATCTCGTTTGCCTCGTCGGGATGTTTGCATTGGCAAGGCCGGTCGTGGCGTCGGAGTACCACGGGCTGGTCACTTACGGTGGCTTGCCCGTGCCTGGAGCTACGATCACT
>JBELAI010000069.1:0-41444 GCA_049508975.1 Occallatibacter sp.
AATGTCTGATGGCGGTCGAGCCCGCGCAGCTTGACGACGGTGCCGTTGAGCGAGAAGCCCTGCGGCGTGAAGTGAGCTTCGCGGAAGCCTGTGCTACGAGTCTCATGATCGATAACCGCCGTCCCACGCAGCAATCGGACTTCAACTCGATAGAGCTTAGGCCGCTTCAATCCCCAGAGTTCGATGGCACCCAAGTCGTCCAAGTGGAGTGTGCGCGGTACGTTGCCCTCGTCCTCGCCTCCCGGCAATTCCTGCGCGGTCTTCGCAACCACATGCTCGCCATCGTACAGTGCAGCTTCTAAACTCAGGCCATGCTCCATGGATTTAGCAGCGCTTTCGATAAAGCACTGCACATCCAGAGTTGGCTTCCCGGAAAGAACGTCTTTGGGCTGTGCGAAGATGTTCTCGATGTAAGTGTGCGAAACGATGCGCAGGGAGACTTCGCGGTAGATCCCTCCGAAAGTGAGGTAGTCGACCTCGTAACCGAACGGCGGAATGTCCGGCCGCTCGCTGGAGTCAACTTCAACGGCCAGCACGTTCTCTCGATCAAAGTCCACATGGGACGTAAGTTCGAAGGAAAAAGGAGTGAAGCCTCCCTTGTATTCACCCAGACGAACGCCATTGACCCACACCGTGGAGGCAGTCATTACTCCTTCAAAATCGACAAAGATGCGGCGTCCGCGCGCAGTTGCCGGCAGGCGAAAGCGGCGGCGATAAATGGAAACAAACTCGTAAGACTTCTCGTCGAAACTATGCCACGGAACGCGAAGATTGGTATGAGGTACCGTGACGCGCACAAAATGGCTGTCGTCGAATTCGCGAGCGCGCGCCGCGGGTGTAGCCGTTGGGCTAAAGCGCCAACTGCGGTTGATCGGAAGCACAATGCGTCCTGGTGCGGTTGCAGTTGGTTCCGCGGCAAAACCGGAAACGGGCAGCCCAGGCGCCACTGATGCGCCGGCAATCAGAGTCCCAGTAGTCTTGATAAAATCGCGACGATCCATGATGCTCCTTGCTCAAAGAAACAGGTATGGTGAGTTAGCTCGATCAGTGTTTGGTGACTGAGGGGGCTTTTTCCGCATAAACGAATTGCTGAACTTCCGCACGCTCCTTGTCGATCTCAGCCAGGTGTTGCGCGCGAAGTTTCTGATAGACATCGAATTCTTTTTGTGCCTGATCCTTCTGGCCCACGTGAACATAGTCTGTTCCCAGGCGATAGTGCGCGTCGGATAGATTCGGGTCCAGTTCCAAAGCGCGCAAGTACTCCGGGATCGACTTGGCATATTCATGCTGGTCGGCATATAGATTTCCCAACTGCACATGGGCATCGGGAAGTTTCTCATCCAGTGCGATCGACTTTTCGAGCAGCGACTCTACTTCATGCAGATCCAACCCGGCATCTCCGACTCGCTTGCCTTTCCACAAACTGAGCGCATAGTAGTACTGAGCCAGAGCGTTGTTGGGCTGAAGCTCCGCATAGCGCCGGAATCTTTGAATAACGTCTTCGGCCTGATTGGGTGAACTGTCGTAGGCTTTGGATAGAAAAACGTAACAGCGCGCATCGGAGGGGTCCATGTCGGCGGCAGTGAGCAGCGCCTTGACGGCCTCGTCGAATTTGCCTCGCAAGTCCAATGCCATCCCCAGTCCAATCATGAGCCGGGGAGAATTCGGGAAGCGCTGTGTAGCTGTCTGAAAAACATCGATGGCCGGATCGTAAGTTCTGTGCAGCATCAACTCGCTTCCCCAATCGAAGAGATTGTCCTCGCTCGGGTCAATATGAGCAGCTGTTTCGAATTCGGTTGCCGCGGCCACGAACTTCCCATCTTTCTCTTCGATCTGGCCAAGCAGATCGTGAAGTTCCCCGGTATTCTTCTTCTCCAGCAGCGATTGAATCACCTGTCTCGCGTCGGCAAGGTGGCCGGTAAGATAATCGGCCATTGCCAGGTCGTAGCCGTTGTCATAGGAAGAAGGATTGATTTGCTGCGCTCCTTTCAGGAAAGTGAGCGCATCCACAAGCTTCCCCGACTGAACGTAGAACTCGCCCAGGTTGTGGTTTGTGTCAAAGTTCTCTGGCGCCAGCGCCTGGGCTTTGCGAAACTGCTCTCCAGCTTCGTTGCTCTTGCCTGCATGGTTGAGGGTAGCTGCCAGGCTGGTTCTTGCCTCCGGCGAATCCGGCTTCAGGCGAACCGCCAATTCCAGGTGTGGAATTGCCTTGGCATCTTCAGCCAGCGAAGCGTACACCACGCCCAGTAACTCATGAATCTCAAAACTGTTCGGTGCGTGGGGGAGAAGATCTTCCAACTGGGCAGCTGACTCTGCGTATTTTCCAGCGTCATATTGCGCAACCGCAGATTGATACTGGCGATCCCACTTCGCTGTCTGGCTGTCCTGTGCCGCCGCAACCCCACTAAGCATCAGGAATGAACTTAGAATTGCAGGGCAAAGAAATGCGCGGCTCTTGCTCACCGTCCCCTCCCGATTACCGCGTGAGCAAAGCGCTACGCAGAAAAACGCCCCGGAACGACGCCTGTTTGGCGTGCATTCCGGGGCGCTTCCATTCTAGCTCAATAGAACACTTTCATAGCAAATTGAATCTGCCTCGGATCGAACGGAGCATCGCGAGTGGATCCAATTGCGCCGAAAGTGGTGCTGGTGTAAGTGCCCGAACCGCCAACCGACACGACGCCGTTTCCGCCGAAGTTGGGCGCGTTGAAGTTCGGATGGTTGAGGATGTTGAAGAACTCCGACCGGAACTGCAAGGAAACCCGTTCGGTTACCTGGAATGCTTTAAACACCGAGAAGTCAAGCCTATGGAATCCCGGACCGACGATCTGTCCAGCCTTGCTACCCAGAGCCGCCGCGCCACTTAGAGGCACGCAGCCCGCTGGCGAGTCAGGAATTGGGGCCAAACCGGCTCCCAACTGGCAAGGTTGGCTGAAGGCAGATGGATTTCCGATCCAGAACGGCCCGTGGTATCCGCCCAAAGTTGTGTCTTTGATTCCAAGTTGCGGGCTTTTGCCAGGAAGCAGGATATCGTTGCAATTCGTTCCAGAGGTTGGTCCAGTTGGACAAGTGAAGTTGAGGGGCTGACCACCCTGAAGGGTCACAATCCAGTTTGCGGACCACCCTCCGAGTACGGCATTGGCTACTCCTCCTTCGTTCATGTACTTCTTGCCTTTGCCGACCGGCAACTCATACAAGCCGCTGAAGTGGAGAACCTGGCGAAGATCGAAGTCGGCCAGCGCATAATCGAACTTGGGACCTAAGCCCGGCACCGAGTATGCGCGAAGCGAACCTGTGCTTCCGCCGTTCAACAAATCGCCCGCGTCCGACATGGTCTTCGACCAGGTGTAGGCGAGCAAGAACTGCAAGCCGTTGGAGAACTGCTGTTCGACTTTCGTCTGCAAACCGTGATAGGAACTCACACCGTAGGTTGCCTGATAACTTCCGCCACCGAAATCAACGAATGGAATGCAGCTATCCTCGGGAAAGGTGCCGTAGTCCTGAGTTCCCAATTTGCAACCCTTTCCGGTGGGAATACCGGAAGGGAGAAGCTGGGTCACGTTCTGATAACCAACGCCTCCTTGAAGATCCGCGCCGTGGGTGTAGACATACGACGCCGTCGCAGACAATGTGCGGGTTAGCGAGAATTGGAGTGTCCCGTTTGCGCTTATAGTTCGCGGGGTCTGGTAATCGAACTGGAGACCCTGAAGTCCGAGGCCCAAAGCATTTACGGCAGTTGGGGTGAGCGGAATACAAGAGAACCCAGACTCAAAGGAGGCGGTGCCACCTGGACCTGCGCACCCGCTCCCGCCCGCTTGTCCGGGTCCGTTTCCTGCATACGGAGTGTTGTAGCTGAGCGGAGCGACCTGTGACTCAGCGCTCGGATAGGAGGGGTCTGCGTGGATTGAAGGATTGAGATTGAACACGAAGGGATAATTCTCGCCAATATTTGGCCCATATCCCTGGTTCTCAAACGAGTTGAAGAACAAGCCGAAGCCACCGCGAGCCACCCATTTCCGCGAAATCTCGTAAGCCACGCCAATGCGGGGCGCGTAGTTCGCCTTTTGCGTCTGTAGCAGTCCTTGCCCGTACTTGTCGGTACTGAGAAGTGTGATCCCGTCTTTAGCCAGGAGATCGACGAAACCTGCGCACGCAATGCCGGAGCATGTGGAGTTCGTGGAAAGCGAACGGTTGTCTTTTCCACTTGCAGGGATGATGAAGGTAGGCCCGCCGATTCCCTTTTCCGGTAAAGCGATTGGAACAAAGTTAGCCTGACCTCCATTTTGTTCGTTGATGGGTCCAAAGAAGTCCCAACGTAGGCCAAGGTTCAGGGTCAACTTTGGGGTCATCTTCCAGTCGTCCTGGAGGTAAGTGGAGAAATACATCTTTTCATCGTAGGTCTTGTTGATGTTGGAGGCGTAGACGTTGTCGGCGCCGCCCGAATAGCTGAATCCATTCGGATTCGGGTTCCCTCCGATGGTGGCCGGAGCTGCCGTAGGAGGAAGCAACATCTGGGCCATGCCGCCATTGGTGCTGCCCTGGTTCGGGATGTCTGTAAACCCGCCACCGTAGTTGAATGCGCCGCGCGACCATGCCGGCTGCAAGGTGGAGAACTTGACGTGCTGGTACTCGATTCCCAACTTGAAGCTGTGCTTCCCATAAATCTTCGTGAAGTCGTCGGTAACCTGAATGGTCGCGCTGACTTCGTCCGAAGGAAGGAAGTTGTTGCTGCCCAAATTCTGCAGATTGCTGATATAGAAGTTGGGCAGGCCGCCGTTCTCAGCCACTTGCTGAATGTCCTGGATTCCGAATTGCGCCGGAATTCCCGTCTGAGATCCAACAGGCCCGAACCGGGTGGTATGCAGATGGGCGAAGCCGGCGCGCGCCTGGTTAATCGTGTTCGGGTTGAAAACGAACGTGTAGGCCGCGACCATCTGGGCAGACTTAGCGGTCTGGATGCCCTGTTGGAATGCGCCACCATCGGCCACGCCGGCAAACGGGCCCGGAATGAACTGCGGGTCATCCGCATAGCTGAAGCGGCCGAAGATCTGATTTTTCTCGTTGGGGTTGAAGTCCTCGCGCGTATCGAATGTATTGGAATGCTCGTAGAGACCAGGGCTGTCCTGATAGGTACCCAGGCCTGAATTCGGCGCCGGATAGAGGTTCAACAGCTTGACCGCATTCGCGTCGATTCGACCAGAGGGTAATTGATTGAGGTCAGTGCAGGTGGCCAACGTGAAGTTCATCGTGCTGGGCCCGCACATTGTGCTGAATGGGTCACGAACATAGCCGTCGGCCCCTGAATTGTTCACCAGGCCGGTGACCGGATCGGTTGCTCCTTTGGCCACGAACCGTGTTGTACCGGGATCGAGGATTACGCCTCTTTGGATCGATCGTCCAATGAGGTCGGTTCTGGCAGCGCCAGCTTGCTGTGTCAGGATGTCGCTAAGGTTAGTGTACCCGCTGCTCCGTTCCAGGGCGGTTGGCACGGAACTGGTGGCCGAAGTTCCCTGCACGCGACGCTTGCCTTCGTAGTCGCCGAAAAAGAACAGTTTGTTCTTGATGATCGGGCCACCGATCGTCGCTCCGAACTGATTGAGGCGAAGCTTGCCCTTTACGGGAGTGGTCGAATTGTCTTCAAACCAGTCCGCGGCATCCAGCTTATCGTTACGGAAAAACTCCCATGCCGCGCCATGGATGCTGTTGGTTCCCGACTTGATGGTTGCATTGAGAACCGCGCCGGCAGAACGTCCAAGCTCAGCGCTGAAGTCCGCGGTCTGAACCTTGAACTCCTGAATCGCATCAACCGGGGGAAGAATTACAAAGTTCGTGCCATTCAGGAAGTCGACGGCGTTGGAGTTGTTGTCAATGCCGTCCAGGAGGTAGTTGTTCTGCGCCGGCCGCAGACCGTTGGCTGAAAAAGCTCCTGAAGCCGCATTGCCACGTGTGTCGGCTTGGGGCGTTTGCATACCCGCACCAAGCTGCGCGAGGAATGTAAAGTTTCGCCCGTTCAGAGGCAGACTGTTCACGCTCTCCTCGGTGACGACTTGACCGACAGACGCTTCTTCGGTTTGCAGCAGTGGCGGCGCGGTGCTCACTTCGACAGTTTCAGTAGCAGCGCCGAGTTTGAGCTGAATGTTGACGAGCAGGCTCTGGGCGACGTTCACCGTCACATTATCCTGAGTCGTTTTGGAAAATCCTTTCGCCGTGGCGGAGATCTTGTAGTGCCCGGCTCTGACCGGCGAGAAGGTGTATGCGCCGGTGCTGCCGGAGGTGGTTTGCAGGGTAATGCCCTGGTCCGTATTCAACAGGGTCACAAGCGCGCCGGGAACAACCGCGCCCGTGGTGTCTTGAATCGTTCCGCTGATTGATCCTTCGTCCACCTGCGCGAAAGCCTGTTGGCTCGCGACTAGGCAGAAGAAGAAAAATGTGAGGGTTAGATAGCCAAACTTCCTGAGCCAAACTGCGGCGCTGCGATCACGGCCCATTCGAGTATCCTCCGCTTTCACCTGTTGTTGTTCACCAAATTCTCGATGTTTGAGAGGGAATTCACAGTTCACTGGCACAAACCTGTAAACGATTTCAAGCGTGGTTGTAAACGCTTTCTTCGTCGTGCGAAACAATCTAGTACCATCGTCAGATGTTTGTCAACCGAAAGTTGGAGATTCTTGTTTTCGGTCGGATTCAAGCTAAGGAACACCCACCGGCAGAGATCGACTGGGGAAACTCTTCCCCGAGAACAAGATATTTATAATCAGATGCTTATGCCGAATATCGTCTTCGTTGTCCGTTTCAAATTGATAATAAAATGCCCCGCGAATATAATCCGCCAAGACTTGATCCGACGCCCCGGCAAGCGCACGGACTAGCGGTCAAGCCCCAAGAAGAGGCCTGTCAATGGATATCGGACTTTGCCCCGGCGCTGAGATGGGCTCCGAATTCGTCATAGACCCCGGTTCCCTCGAAGATCCCACCAAGCGAAGATTCCTGCATGCGGCTGGAATGTTGATGGCCGGCCTCCTGCTTCCGAGGGCTGAAGCGGAACAGAATTCTCATGCGGCCGCGGGGTCCGGTCACAAGGTAATCGTGGTCGTGATTGGCGGCGTACGCCGAGATGAGACGTTTTCTCAAGATGGAATTGCTAACATCCCTCACCTTGTAACCGACCTGCTCCCACAATCGCTCTTCTATCGACACGCCCGCAACGAGGGTGTGACGGCGCACTTCAACGCGATTTCAAGCATTCTCACCGGCAACTGGCAACGCGTCGACGACTGGGGCAAATTCGCTCCCACAACGCCCACATTGTTTGAACAATTCCGCAAAGGACTTCGGGTGGATCGAAGCAATACGTGGGTTGTGGCCAGCAACAAGGCGCTTACCAATTTGATTGGAGCGAGTTCGGATTCAAACTATGGCCCGGCATATGGCGCCAACGTCGTATTCCCCAAGCAACTGATGCTCCAGGCTGTCGTTGAAGCACTCCGGCTGGGCCGCACAGCCAACATGGCGGATCGAAGTAAAGTGGAGGCGGAACTGGAAAGCGCAATGGAGGGGAGCAACTACGAAGGGCTGGGCTGGAACGTTTTCAACGCTTCCGACCAACTCGACCCGCGTGTGCGCACCACTATCCAAAGCGCAATTGCCGGTTTTGTGCGCAGCGGTGGGCCTACTTCCGGAGATGAACTGACTTTTTTCATGACTCGGGAAATCATGCGCAAGTTCGCTCCGCAAGTGCTGGTGGTCGCCTTTTCTGACGTGGAAGCAGCGCACTTTGGTTCCTATTCGCTCCACACCTCCGGCATTAAAACCGCGGACCGCCTGGCCTACCAGTTATGGCAGGAAATACAGGCCAATGCCGATTATCGGGGCAAGACGACAATGGTGATTCTTCCCGAATTTGGCCGGGACCCCGATGGCTCGTCGACCAACGGTTTCTTCAACCACCGAGCCAATGTAGATTCAACCAGAGACACATGGATGATGACTCTGGGAGCGGCCGTGGATAGGCCTCAGATGATTGAGCGTCCCATTCATCACATTGACCTTTGTCCAACGCTGGCTAAACTTCTAGGATGCCCGCTTCTGAATGCGCAGGGCAAAATGCTTGCGGAGATTCGCGGCTAACTTGCTTCGGTCCAGCCGCGGAGGGCACGACTCTTGAGTTTGAAGGGGACTATGACGGCCGAACAAAAACTGCCAGTGGAAATTCAAGACGCACTGAGCAAGGGTCTGCTCAATCGCATACCGCTGACTTTTCTCCCCTTTGTTAATCAGCAGCTCAATCAATGGGATTATCTTTTTCCCAACGAACGGCAGTCTGTTGAAAGGCTGCTTCTGTACGTGGCAAGTCTCAACCAGGAGCAGTCCGCAAACTTGTTCAGAAACGTGGTCGAACTCGAAGACAAGATGGGCGTCCGACATTGGCAGTTCTCCACTACCGAGCAGACAATCCAGAACTCCTCTCAATTGGCAAGTTCGCAGTATTTCCAGGATTGGCGGCGGGCCGTGCAGGCAATCTTCGACGCTGCTGACGCTCATGCGCTGGAAAACGCAGGCGCTTCAAGCAAATCCGTACCAAGATTGGTATTGCTTGGCATCCCTCAAAACCTTCCCGTGGATAAGTCTGAAATTTGGCACAGATGGCAGGGAGCCGGCAGGGCTGTAAAACTCGATCTCACTCAAACCGGCGAACCTCACAAAGCCTTCGAACAGTTGGTCGCAGGTGTGCCAAACCGGTCCACCGGGCAATCGTCAGGGCTGCTGGATGCTGCCCGCAACCGTTTCAATGCGTCTCCCGCGGATACCTGGGTAGTGGACGCGGGAAGGAGCCTGGTCGATGCCGTCCTCTTGAAGGACGAGCCAGCTTCAGCACACCCGGGGGCTATCTTGCTGAGCAATGGGAGGCTGGATCTTTACCGCCAAAGCTTCTCCCACGAAATGAATTCCATGCGCAAGGATCTGGCCGATGCAGACGCTGTTTTCGACCGTCTCCGCAAGGTCGATGTCGTCCCATGGTGCCCTACGGAAGTAGCTGCGGATCCGGCAACGCGTGAGTTCGTGCGTTCTCTCTATCTCACCGGAAACGGCGCTGTCATTTTCGGCAATTCCTTTGTCGAGTGGGCAGCCTCTGAAGCGTTCCGACGCGCCCGTCCCACATTCCTGGCGGCCCAATTCGGCGTGCGCAGCAAGCCAAAGCCCTTTACGGGAGTGGCTGTCTTCGATAACCCTGATCAAGTCAACCCTCTTCCTGCTGTCGACGATTTAACTGGCAGCGCGGAAGACGCACAGGTTCTGGCGCTCTATGTGTGGCTCGCAGCAACCCGTTACCCGGAATATCAGAGTCAAACAGTGTGTCTATGTCTTGCCGAGAGCCTATCGGAAGCTTACGTCGTAGCGCCTCCGGAATTTGCCCTTTTTCAGGCAACTCAGCCAGTCTCTCTCGATAGTCTCCTTAGCGCACTTCGCACCTGGATTTCATAGAAGAATCCTCCGGCTCGCTTCCCAGCTTCTACACGGCTAGCGCTCGAACTCCGGCACCCGGCTCGCCTCACAACTGTTCGAAGTATCGCAACAAGCGTATGCGGCTGGACTGTGTCTGGTCGCGGTGCTATTCTTCGGGCACATCGCTTGCAACCCGGACTCGCTTAGGATGACGCGCCAAAAAAGAGCCACACGTTGCCTTTCCCGACGGACACTCCTGAAGAGCCTCGGGATGGCGCCTCTCCTCTTGCGCCCATCGCCTTTTTGGGGATCTTCGGTATTCTTCGGTCCGCTCGAGGCCATTGCAGACCGGAATTCAACACTTCCCTTTTCCGACGTTCGGTTGACACCCCGCTACCCCGCCAGATCCCCTTTGGCCGACGTTCTCCGCTATGTTGCCCCAGGTTCTGACGAGTACATCACGGAAAAATACGCATTTGAAATCGAGTCATTTCTAAAACAATGGAGCCAGGCTCTCAAAGCATCCATCCGAGACCTCGCGCCCCTAGAGAGTTTTCTTTCCCCGAACATTGAAGCCACGCCATTCAAACCTGTTAGTGAATCCACGGTACGTTCCGGATTCGGAATCGACATCCTGCGTCGTCGTTTCGCCACGCAAACTGCCGCTGGCCGCGACAACTTTCTTGAGGAGATTCGCAACTGGCTTGGGCAGGTCTGTCGAATCGAAGTTGCGGAATTTGAGATCTACGGTATTAAAGAAATTGCCTCCGAACCACTGTCGCTTGGTACAGAAATCCGCTACGACATCGTCGCCGACGGAAGCAATAACCTACGTGAGGAGCGGGTTGGTTCATGGCGAATCCAGTGGGTTCGCGATGCATCCTCAGCCTGGAAAGCGCTTAAGTGGGAAGTTGACGACGAAACTGTGAGCGTCATGCAGGGAACCGCTTTTCTCGATGTCACCTCCCAGGCTCTCGGAAAGGAAGAGTCCTACAAAAAGCAGATGCTGCGAGGCGCAGACTACTGGCGCACCGTATTGGACGGGGCAATTGGCGTCGACGTCTATTCCAACAATGGCGTGGCCGTGGGCGACTTCGATAACGACGGCTTCGACGACTTTTATGTATGCCAGCCGGCCGGCTTGCCAAACCGTCTTTACCGCAACCGCGGGGACGGGACATTTGAAGACGTAACGGAAAAGGCCGGCGTCGGCGTACTCGACAACACCGCATGCGCCCTATTCGCGGACTTCGACAATAAGGGACTCCAGGATCTTCTTGTAGTCTGCGGCACCGGGCCTTTGCTCTTCTTGAATCAAGGAGACGGGTCGTTCCGCATCAAGCGCGACGCTTTCAAATTTGCAAAGCCTCCGCAAGGGACTTTTACCCACGCAGCTCTTGCCGATTACGATCGCGACGGGCGGCTCGACATTTATTTCTGCATGTATATGTATTATCTGGGGCTCGACCAGTATCACTATCCGATTCCCTATTTCGATGCTCGCAACGGTCCACCGAACTGCCTCTTCCATAACGAAGGAAATGGAACATTTGTCGAGACCACTGAAGCAGCGGGGATGAACACCGACAACGATCGATACAGTTTCTCCTGTGCCTGGGGTGACTCCAATTCCAACGGGCTTCCCGATCTTTTCGTGGCCAACGATTTCGGCAGTTCTCAGCTTTATCGCAACAACGGAAACGGAACTTTCACCGTCGCATCCCGCGAAGCTCACGTCGAAGAAGTCGGCGCTGGAATGGGTTGCAGTTGGTGCGATTACAACAATGATGGGCATCAGGATGTTTATGTGCCCAGCATGTGGGAGGCTGCCGGACAGCGGGTTTCACAGCAGAAGCAGTTTCACGAAAACGCACCGCCGGATATCCGCAAGCTCTATCAACGGCACGCTCGCGGCAATGCGCTCTATCGCAACCAGGGCGACGGGACATTTCAAAACGTCGGCCACCAGGCCGGTGTTGAAATGGGGCGCTGGTCCTGGTGCTCGGACTTCTGGGACTTCGATCACGATGGCTACTCTGACCTGTACGTCGCCAATGGCTATCTTTCCTCTGTTGATCGCGACGACGTGGCGGGCTTCTTCTGGCGGCAAGTGGTAGCAAAATCGTCTGAAGACTCAACCCCCGCCCTCGCTTATGAGCATGGATGGAACGCCATCAACGAGTTGGTGAGATCGGACCACACCTGGCATGGCTATGCAAGAAATGTGATGTTCGCGAACAATCGGGACGGCACATTCTCGGAGATTTCCGGTCCCTCCGGTCTGGATTTTATCGAGGACAGCCGTACATTTGTTCTTGCCGATCTCGATCACGACGGACGGCTGGAAGTGATTCTCAAGAATCGCAACGCTCCCCAGCTTCGCATATTGCACAATTCGATGAAGGAGATTGGTAACTCCATCGCATTCCGTTTGCGCGGCCACCAAAGCAACCGCGATGCCATTGGTGCGGCAGTAACATTGAAAACTGTGCCTACGCTGCAAACCAAGTATCTTCAGGCTGGAACGGGGTTTCTGGCGCAGCATTCCAAGGAGTTGTTTTTCGGTGTTGGAAAAGAGGAAGGCAAAGTCAGCGCAACCATTCGATGGCCCAATGGACTTACTCAGAGCTTTACCGATCTTCCTGTAAACCACAGAATCGAGATTGAGGAGGGGTCCGCGACCTTTGTTGCAAAACCGTTTGCCTCGCCAACATCAAGCTACGCGAAAGCCGGAACTCCGCCAGCATTGGAGCCGCTTCCCTCGCAGGCGCACACCTGGCTCATTGACCCTTTGAAAGCGCCGGCGTTTTCGCTTCCCGACCTGGCAGGCAACCTGCATGAACTCCATGCGCTGCAAGGGTCCTTCGTTCTGGTAACCTTCTGGTCAACCGCCGCGCAGGTATCCATTGACCAGTTGAGAGATCTCGATCAGCACAGGTCAAAGGTTGATGCGAGCCAACTTCAAGTCCTGGCTGTAAACGTTAACGAGGCCAACGACACTCAGGCCGCGCGGTCCTTTGCAGCACAACAACCCTTTTCATTTCCGGTGCTTTTGGCCACTGAAGACATGGCGGGTATCTATAACATCATCTATCGTCATCTTTTCGACCGCCGCAGGGACCTCGGAATTCCGACTTCATTTTTGATCGATAAACAGGGTGTGATAGTCAAGGTGTATCAAGGCCTGGTGGATGCACAAAGCATTCTGGAAGATCTGAAATCTGTACCAGCTAACGATGCGGATCGCGTGCGGAAAGCTCTTCCATTCCCTGGCACACTCTTCCAGGGTGAGTTCCAGCGCAACGATTTCACTTATGGTGTCGCCCTCTTTCAGCTAGGCTACCTGGAGCAAGCTGCGGAATCATTTCGACAAGTATTGGCCTCCAGACCGGACGATCCTGATGCCTATTACAATCTGGGCACACTCGCGTTACGAAGAAATGACTTTGCTCAAGCTCGCCAATATCTTCAACAGGCTTTGAAGCACCGTCCTGACTATCCGGAAGCGTGGAACAATCTCGGCATGATTGCTGCCCAGCAAGGCCGCCTTGAGGAAGCAGTTCAGAACTTCCAACAGTCGCTTGCGCTGCGGCCAAAATACGCAGTCGCGCTTCTGAACCTGGGCAATGTTTACCGGCGGCTGCAGGATTTCGGGAAAGCGGAAGAGTCATTGCATCACGCTTTCGATATTCAACCCGATGATCCTGAAGTTAACTACAGCCTAGGCATGCTGTATGCACAGCAAAATCAGATGGAAAAAGCGGCAGACTTTCTTCAAAAAGCCGTTGCGCTCCGCCCGGACTATCCTGAAGCGTTGAATAACCTTGGCGTCCTTTATGTAAGAGAGAAAGACTACTCAAGAGCAGAAGTGGAGTTCAGGATTGGCATCCGCGTTGCGCCAAACTATGATCAGTTCTATCTCAATCTCGCCCGCCTCTACGCGATGAAGGGTGACAAGGATAAGGCAAAAGACGTACTGCAGGATCTGCTCCACATCCAACCGCAGAATCCTGCCGCGCAACAGGCATTTGAAAGGCTACAATGACCGCGGTGGCGAGCACACTGAACAAAATCGGAAGAGTGGGCAGTTGTGCCTCGCCTGATTCATGGTTGGGACTTACGAAGACTTGCATGAGGACGGCCAGCTTGCTCGCACTGCTCTGCATGATTGAATTCTGTGCAGGCCAGCAACCCCCTGCTAAGGGTTCCGATGACTTTCAACCGGTCAAGGAACTTATTCAGCAAGGCCATCTTGACGAAGCCAAGGCCGCGGTTCTTGAGCAACTTCAGCGGAACCCTGCCAGTGTGGACGGCCTGAACCTTTTGGGGATCATTGAAAGCGACCAACAGGATTACTCCAACGCTCTCGCAGCGTTCGACAAAGCTTTGAAACTTTCTCCGAATTCCACCAAGACCCACAATAACCTTGGAGGTTTCTATCTCTCGCAGAAGAAGCCCGATCTGGCAGAAAAAGAATTCCGAACAGTTCTTCGGCTTGCCCCTGAGAATCGAGATGGGAACTATAACCTGGGAATTCTTCTCATGGCTCGTGGCGCCTCTCTCGAGGCCATTCCGCACTTTGAGAAAATATACCCGGCGAATCGAGAATCAACATTCAACTTGATACGTGCTTATCTCCAGAGCAAGCGAACAGCAGACGCATTGCGGACTGCGCAGGTTTTTTCCGACACAAATAAGGGCGATGTTCAAGTTCATTTCTCATTAGCGGTCTTGCTTGCTTCGGAAAAGCAGGATAAGCCTGCCGCACTCGAATTCGAAAAAGCTGACGCTCTTCAACCTAATACATTCGAAATTCTCTATAACTTCGGACAAGCTCTCCTGCGCGTCGGCGATTTTCCCAAGGCTGACCTCGAGTTAAACCGGGCGCTCAAGTTGCAGCCGGAGTCGCCTGATACGCTTTACCTGCTTGCTCTGGCCTGCAAGAACGAATCGCGGCCACTCGACGCTCTCAACCTGCTGGTTCGCGCACATAAGATTGCACCGGACAATACGGATATCATCTTGCTGATGGCCCAGATCAGCATGTCTCAGGACTTCTACGAAGATGCAATACCCCTGTTGGAGTCGGGTGTTCAGATCGCACCTCAGCGCGCGGATCTTTCTGCGGCATTGGGTCAAAGCTATTTCATGTCCGGAAAGATTGATAAGGCTATCGAGCAGTTCAAGAAGCTTCTCGAAATCGAACCTTCAGCTCGCGCCTACGCCTTCGTCGCGCTCTCTTACCGGAACTTGGGAAGATTCGATGAGGCAAAGCAATATGTTATGCAGGGCCTCAAACTCGATCCGCACAATAACTCCTGCTTGCTCAACCTGGGCATGATTGACGAAGCGCAAGGAGACACTGCAGGTGCGGAGACCAACTTCAAGGAAGTTCTCAGCTCCGATCCCGATTCTCCCGACGCACTTCTGGAATTGGCTAACCTGCGCATTGCGAGCAAGCGCTTTGCTGAGGCAGAGACTCTGCTTAGAAATTTTGTTCGCGTCGGCCACAACCCAGCTGCCGGATACTACAAGCTCGCCATGGTGGAGAGAAACCTTCATCAGATAGATGCTGCCGATAGTGACTTGAAGGCGTTTCGGGCTCTTTCCAAGAATGCTTCGACCGGCCCCCTTCCCTTCCAGCACCTTTTCGATTTTCTTGACACGCGATCAAAACTCGATCCCGGCAGCCGGGGCCAGTTGGATATTGCCGATCTCACTGACCAGATTCAGAAGCATCCAGATCAAACGGAAGATCTATATTTCCTGGCCGAAGCCTATCTCAAATCCGGCAAGGTCGATGAGGCCGCAAATGCTATTGAGAAACTCGATAAATTGATCGCCGACGACTACAGGACTTTGACGGGAGTGGGTGTGTTGCTGGCCCGTTACCATCTTTACGACAATGCTATAAAGCATTTTCAGGCGGCTCTGCAGGTAATTCCGGCTGCAGATGAAGTGGAATTCGACCTTGCCGATGCTTATTTCAGAAAGCGCCACTATGCGGAAGCCCTCGATGCTGCTAACAAGGTCTCTGAAACGGGCCGCAAAGATGACGCCTATCTCGCATTACTGGGTGATATCTATGCGCATCTCGGTGACACTGCGCGTGCTGCAGATATCTTCAAGGATGCGATTCAACGCAATCCCGATGACGATCAGAACTATCTTGCCCTTGCCCTTCTGGATTTTCGCGGTAACAATCTTGCGGATGCCAAGCAGATCCTTCTGAAAGGTCAGGCTCGGATTCCTGGGTCAGGGAAGATACTCTGGGGCCTCGGAATCGCATCCGTTCTGGAAGGCAAAACAGCGCAAGCTGCAAGCCAATTCGAAAAAGCTGTCGATCTGCTTCCGGAATGGCCAGGGAGTTATTCTGTTCTGGGTGTTTTCTATTATGAATCCGGGCAGATTGACAAAGCAAAGGAAGTGTTGAGCCGCTTCGAGAATAGCAGTGCAAGCGCGAGCCTTGATACAAAGCGGATCGCGCAATTTCTTGCCCAGACCCCGACTACTCCCCCCGCCGCAAGTGAACCCATGTCATCGGCCAACAAGGCGCAACTGCTTCAACTAGCACTCTCTCTCGCGGACAAGACACTATGAGGACTCTGCGTCTGAAGAATCAATTTGAGCGATCCTGGTTTCCAGTTTGGTGCTGTGTATTGCTTCTAATCGCAGTCTCAGCTGTCTCGCACACAGAAGGCGATGCCGCGCAGCAGCCCGCAAAACCTCAGGATGCTCATGTCACCGTTCGTTACACCGACATCCGTAAATCCGCCGGCATCACATTCGTTCAAGACTCGACGGAAACCGATGAGAAGTACTATCTCGAAACCATGGGCACCGGAGTTGCGTGGATTGATTATGATCAGGATGGGCTGATGGATCTCTACTTCGTTCAGTCCGGTGCCACCGATGCCTATAAACCTGCTAAGCCCTTGCGCTCGGCACTCTATCACAACAACGGCGACGGAACATTTACAGACGTAACTGTCAAGGCAGGGGTTGGAGGCGAAGGGCACTATGGGCAGGGCGTGGCAGTCGGTGATTTTGACAACGATGGTTATCCCGATCTCTACGTGACAGGCTATGGCCGGGCCATTCTTTACCACAATAATGGAGATGGCACATTCACAGATGTTACTGCCAAGGCCGGGGTTGCGGACGACGGTGAGTGGTCTACGAGCGCAGGATGGTTCGACTACGATAAAGACGGGTGGCTTGACCTGGTTGTAACCAATTACATTGAGTGGACTCCAAAGAACAACCTATGGTGCGGAGACCGCAAACCAGGCTATCGGTCATACTGCAATCCTAATAACTATAAAGGGCAGAAGACCAGACTCTACCATAACAACCACGACGGCACATTTACAGATGTAAGCGATAAATCGGGAGTCGGCCTGCCGGAATCGAAAGGCATGGGATTAGTGCTCGCTGACTTCAATAACGATGGCTGGCCCGACATAGCAATTGCCAACGATACCTGGCCGAACTTTCTGTTTCAGAACAATCACGACGGTACGTTTACCGACGTTTCACTCATCTCCGGATTGGCGGCGAGCGAGGACGGACGCTACGAAGCTGGCATGGGAATCGACGCTGCCGATGTCGATGGCGACGGCTTTCTCGACATTTACATCACTCATCTCGATATGGAATTGAACCGCCTGTACCATAACAACGGAGACGGCACCTTTACTGACGACACCTATGGCTCGGGGATCGGCAACAAGGCGATCCTGCTTAGCGGAGTATCCGCGAAGTTCATTGACTACGATAACGACGGCTGGCCCGACATAGTGCAAGCCAACGGCGCAATGGTCGACAACGTCAGCTTGTATCAGAGCCTGGTTTCGTATAAGGAACCGCTGCTGATGTTTCATAACCTGGGCAAAGGTCGATTCGAGAAGTCGTCCGATTCTCTTGGCCCCGATTTCACCCGCCCGGTTGCGGGTCGAGGCTTAGCTACTGCAGACTTTAATAACGACGGCGGCGTCGGGATTGCAGTGAATGTGCGCGGCGATTTTCCCGAAATTCTGCGCAATGACGGCGGAAACTCGAACAATTGGCTTGAAGTCCTTCTCATAGGCACTAAGTCCAACCGCGATGGCATCGGTTCTGTACTGAAGCTGACATCCGGTGGCGTTGTCCAGGTTGATCAGGCTAAAGGTGGAACTAGCTATATGTCGGCAAGCGACCCGCGAATTCATTTCGGACTCGGCAAGCGGGCCAAAGTCGAATCGCTCGTGATCACGTGGCCAAGCGGCCAAGTCGATAAGCTAACCAATCTTCCGATCGATAAGATTATCGCGGTCAAAGAGAGCGTGGGCATCGTCCCGCATTCATTTCCCAAGGTGCCAAGCCGATGATTTTAGAATGCAGAGGAAGCAAAGCGGATTATGTTCTTCAAGTGCGCCTTTTCCGCGTTCTGTTGCTATCGCTATAATTGCTGCTATCTATGATTCTTCCACGACGGCGATTTCTTGGATCATCTCTCCTCGCACTCGGCACAACCCTGACCGAAGCTCTCGCTGCGCCACTTTGGAAATGGCGGAATTCTCTCGTCGTTGAAGCAGCAGCGACAGGGCCCAGTTCGTCCGCCGTTCAGTATTTCGATGTGGCTAAAGAGGCCGGGCTGACTGTCCCCAACGTCTGGGGCGGCATCGATCACAAGCGAGTCATCGTTGAAACCAAGGGCAGCGGTTTGGCCTTCTTTGACTACGATAATGACGGTTGGCTCGACATCTACCTTACGAATGGAAATCGACTCGGCGCACACTGGCCTGCCGGCCAGGAGCCGATCTCTCATCTCTACAAGAACAATCGCGACGGCACATTTACCGATGTTACAGAAAAATCTGGAATCGGGCGTACAGGGTGGCAGACAGGCGTTTGTGTCGGCGATTACGACAATGATGGATGGGACGACTTATTCTGCTGTTTCTGGGGACATAACATCCTCTTCCATAACAATGGGAACGGAACATTTACGGATGTTACAAAGAAAGCCGGCCTTGCTCAGGAAAAAGGGCGCTGGGGAACTGGCTGCACTTTTCTCGATTATGACAGGGATAGCCATCTGGATCTCTTCGTATGCAATTTCATCAAATTGGATCCGGACAAGCCACCTACGCCTGAAGATATGAGTTTCTGCCAGTGGAAGGGTGTCCCCACAATGTGCGGCCCGCGCGGGCTTCCGGGGGACACAAACATTCTGTACCACAACAACGGAGACGGCACATTCACCGACGTATCTGAAAAGGCGGGTATCCTGAAGCCGGGCCCGCGATACTCCATTACCGCCGTCTCGTACGATTTCGATAACGATGGCTGGCCCGACGTTTATATAGCTGTCGACTCGGAGCCGAGTATTCTCTTTAAGAATAACCATGACGGCACATTCACAGATATTGCGGTCATGGCGGGTTGTGCGTATAACGACGACGGGCACGAGCAGGCCGGAATGGGAATCGGAGTTGCCGACTATGACTGTGATGGCTGGTTCGACATTTTCAAAACCAACTTTGCCGACGACACCAGCGATCTCTACCATAACAATGGCGATGGAACGTTCAGCGAACTCTCTTTCAATTCCGGTGTGGGGATCAACAATAACTATGTGGCATGGGGCTGCGGATTCATCGATTACGACAATGACGGCTGGGCGGATATTGTGCAGATCAATGGTCACGTATATCCGGAGATCGATAACTACAATTTCGGAGAAACCTTCAAAAACCCAAGGCTGGTGTATAGAAACCTTGGAAACGGTCACTTTAAAGATATCTCGGCAGAAATGGGACCAGGTATCAGTGCGCGTTTTTCCAGTCGCGGCGCTGCTTTCGGCGACTATGACAACGACGGTGGAATGGATATGCTGATCCTGAATATGAATGATCTGCCGTCGCTCCTTCACAATGTTGGGGGCAACAAGCAGAACTGGATCAAAATCAAGCTAGTTGGAACCAAGTGCAATCGAACGGCGATTGGAGCGCGAGTGCGGGTTTCGACCGGCAAGCATACGCAAATGGATGAGGTCCACAGCGGTACCAGTGTTATGTCGCAAAGCGATCTGCGACTTCATTTTGGGCTCGGTATGACCGAGACGGTGGATCTGATTGAGGTCAAGTGGCCAACTACCCAAAAGATTGAACAATTCAAGCAGGTGAAAGCGAATCAAATACTCACCATTCGAGAGGGTGATGGCATCGTGTCGAGTTTCAAACTGCGGAAGACATAGCGGGCTTATGGAAGATGCAGGGACCAATTGTCCCTACGGCTGAGAAGTTGGAACATTCAATGGGACAGCCGGAGTAATTTCCTGGCTTGGAAGAACCACGAGGAATTGCTTGATTTCTCGACGTTCTTGCTCGACCGCGGCTGCCTGGGATTTCTTGATTTCGTCATGGACTTGAAATTCCCTGTTGGCCTTTTCACGCTCACCGATTCGATCGTAAGCCACTCCCAGGCGATAGTGAGCATCGGCTAACTGCGGGTTGATTTCGATTGCCTTTTCATAAAAACCAGCCGCTCTCCCATAGTCATTCTGTGAAGAGTGTAGGATTCCAAGTTGTAGATAAGCGTCGCTGCATTTGGGATCGAGCGTCACTGCCTTTGTTAGCAAGGCTTCTACCTGTTGCAAGGCTATTGCATCCGCCGACTTTCCCCGCTCTTTCAATAGAGCGACAGCGTACAGGTAATTCGCCGTTGCGTTTTCTGGCTGCCGCTCGTGAAACCGCTCCAACCTCGATTCAACACAAGTCAACACAGTTGGTGCTGCCATCTCAATCTTGCCCATGAAGACGTACGGCTCGGGGTCCCCCGGATTCAAATCGGAAGCATCGCAAAAACGAAGGGCCGCTTCCTCATACAGAGCACCGGCAAACAGAGCCGCACCTAGCGCGGCTAGCATTCTTTCCGATTTCGAATATGCCTTTGCACCTCGTTGAAAGATTTCCTGCGCCTGCCAAATGGCTCGGTGGACCAGTAACTCAGAGCCCCACTCGAAGTAATTCTGTTCGCTTGGATCCATGCGAACAGCTTGCTCAAATTCGTGTACCGCCGCTAAAGGATCTCCAAGTTTCTCATCAACCTCACCCATCAGGCGATGCAAATCTGCCGTCTCGCGACCCACCATGAGTTTCTGGAGATGTTCCCGAGCTTGCGAAAAATCGCCCACAACTTTGCACGCCACGGCCAGGTTATATTCGTAGCTTTGATTCCCAGGTTCAAGGTTGGCTGCAGTTTTTAACGGTGGAATCGCTTCTGAATATCTGCCTTCACGAAGATAGAATGCTCCGAGCCGGTAGCTTGGTTCTGGGTTCCCTGGAGCATTTGCAACAGCCTCGCGAAGCCTGCCTTCATCCTCATCTGTTCCACTCCCGAAGCTTTCCGGATTTGTCGTTTTCTCGCTCGGAGCATCCGGTTTAAGTGTGACCGTTTCGCGCACTAGAGCTTCACTCGCGCGTAAGTTGGAATCTGATCCGTGGCCGCCTGCCGCAGTCCAATCGGTAATTCCTGCAATGGTAAAGTCGGGCTTGTCGGCGAATTCCATGGTCTGGTTCGAGTTGCTCGAAGAAGGATTCGCACCGGATTGCTTCGCCCGCGAGTCTTCGAGAACCAGACGAACCATTTGCTGGCCGCTCGGCAGCAACGCATTCGCCTCAATGACTTGGCTTCGCAGTCCCGATTTCTCCGCTCTGAGTTTGTAACTACCAGCTTTGAGAAGCGAAAAAGCAAACACGCCTGCCGCATTCGTCCTTATCTCCCGAGCGCTCGGAACATCCTGCTGTTCCAGCCGTACCAGCGCATCTCCAACCGGTTTGCCACCAGCGTCGACCACAATTCCCTGGATTGTCAGGCCGTCCGATTGTATCGGTGAAAGCTCCTGAGCCATCGCCATCTGGATTGCGAGAGCCATAGAGCACGCGATCGATAACAGTGTGCGGATAGTTAGGACACTCAATGCTCCAACCTCAAGAATACTGTTAATTTGCAAATACCCATCTACGAAACCCGTAATATCCCCAGGAGGGCAGTCCAATTCTACAACCGCGGTCACGGAGAAATCGCCCCAAAGGCCGCAGCCAGTTGTTTAGGCAATGAGCTCTGTATGCGGTTACATCGTCTCGCGGAAGGTGTATAACGTCAATGGACTGATTCCTTCACAGATTCAATGCAGCTGCGAGTCAGATTCCCGATCGGAGGAACGATGAAAACCTTTTCACGCCGCGATGTCCTGAAGACCAGCCTGCTAGCCCCCGCCGTCGTCGCTACAGCCCACGCTATCGGTCCCGTGGATCCCGTCGTGCGCCGCCGGAGAGGTTTCCGGACCACTGAGCGCGCCCAGCACCCTGGCCTCGCCCACACCCGGCGCCGGCCGCGAACGCCTCCTGCTGGACTTTGGATGGTCCTTCCACTTCGGGAATGCCAATGATCCGACGCAGGACTTTGGGTACGGGAGTGCCGACGCGGGGAACTTCCAGAAGACCGGGAATTTCATGCCGGCCGGCTCCACCTCCTTCAGCGACGCAGATTGGCGCCGCATCGATCTGCCCCATGACTGGACAGTCGAGCTGCCCTTCAAGAACGACCCCGATCTACAAAGCAAGGGCTTTTATCCTCTGGGCCGGAAGTATCCCGAGAACAGTATTGGATGGTACCGTCGAATCTTTGAACTCGCCGCCGAAGACACGGGCAAGCGCATCACGATCGAATTCGATGGCGCGTACCGCGAGACCACCGTCGTCTTCAACGGGTTCTACATCGGCCAGCACAGCGGTGGTTACGATTCGTTCAGCTTCGACGTCTCAGACTTTGCAAATCCCGGGCAGCCCAACGTCCTCTTGGTTCGCGTTGACGCCACCGGAAGCGATGGCTGGTTCTATGAAGGCGCGGGCATCTATCGGCACGTTTGGCTGGTGAAGACACACCCGGTGCACGTTAAGCAATGGGGAACCCTCGTTCGCTCGGAGATTCGCCCCAATGCGGCCGGGCTGTCCATCCTGGGTGAGGTTGAGAATCACGGCAATGCGCCGAGCAATGTGCGGGTCATCTCCACCATCGTCGATCCCTCGGGTGCAGCCGTCGCCAAGGATGTTTCAGCCTCTGCCGCGATTGGGGCGCGCGATCAACACGACTTCACGCAGGAAATGGTTGTCAGCCGCCGCAACCTGGGCTATGACCCTCAGCATGTCGTGTCGGTGCCTGTCCCGCTGCACGAGCACAGCTACCTGACCCGTGAGACCCGCGCGGCCTACTTCAGAACTCTCAAGCAGCGGATCGCGGCCGTGCCCGGCGTCACCGAGGTCGCCCGATCGGCCGCTGCTACGCCGCCCGACAGCGGCGTCAATCTCATCTTCGAAATCCTTGGCGCTCCCTCTGCACAACGCCAATATCTGCGTGCCAGCTTCGTCGATCCAGAATATTTCTCTACGCTTCGCATCCCGCTCCTGCAAGGCCGTCTCTGGAACGAAAGCGAAAATGCCCGCGGCGGGGAAGTCGCCGTGATCAATCAAACTCTTGCCCGCCGATACTTTCCCAACGGCGATGCCATCGGGCGGCAGATCCGCACACCCACGCTTACACTCCAAGCGGACGACCCAGGACAGGTCGTCGGCGTATCCGATTCCAACGGCTGGCTTGTGGTCGTTGGCATCGTCGCCGACTCTCTCAACAACGGGTTGGACAAACCTGTGGAGCCCGCGCTCTATGTGCCCGATTCGCGCTTCATGTGGACCGAAACTCACTTTCTCATCCGCACGCAGAGCTCGCCGCTGGCTGCGTTACACGACGTTCAACGTGCCATCCTGTCCGTCAATCCCGATCAGCAGACTGGATCGAACGTGCGCGACCTGAACCAATGGATCGAGCAGCAGCCCGAATTCAAGCAGCAGCGCCTTTTCTCCATCCTCTTCGGTCTCTTCTCAGGTCTCGCGCTCGCACTCGCACTCGCCGGGCTTTACAGTGTCGTCTCTTACTCCGTCGCGCAACGCACCAACGAGTTTGGAATCCGAATGGCTCTCGGAGCCAGGCGTACCCACGTACTCTGGATCGTCTGCCGCAACATAGGCGCCACCGTTTTCAGCGGCCTGCTCGCCGGCATCCTGATCTTCCTGGCCTTGCAAAGTTTCCTTGCCCATTGGACCCAAAATAGCTACTCGAGCCCCCTCGTGATTGTGGCTGTGGCCGCGCTCTTTATCCTCTGCGCGGCGTCGGCCTGCACCATCCCCGCCCTGCGCGCTACCTTCATCGACCCCATGCAGGCAGTCCGCTACGAGTAGTCAACTTTTGACGCATTGCCGATTTCAACTCCATCGATCTTCCTGCCGGTTCATTCGGAGGCTTGTTAACCAGCGCCGCACCATCGAGTTATACCTCGGATCAGATCTAGCCGGAAGCGACCAACTCAGTTGACTTGTGTTTACTAAACTCGAGGGTGCAGAAGCAGAACATTGCGGTCCTGTACTCGATGGCTGGCGATCGTTGTTTACGGGTGGTTGGTTGGCCACCCTTTAATTACTTATGGATGAGTAACCGATCAATACATATCGGACCATTGACCCCTGGCGGTCGCACAGTCGACTTTCGCCATGCCGACTTCGCAGTACTCATGCGCCCGAACAAATATTGGTCAGAAGAATGGGCCAAGCGGGGCCGCGTGGAAACGTATCCTAAGATACAGAACCGAAGAAAGGCATAGTTATGAGTGTAATTGCCGAGGATGAGACGAAGTCGCCGATCGAATTCCATTGCGCGTTGTGCGATGTCCTTCTGACACCGGAGAGCAATTCCAGAGAACATCTGCTGCCAAACGGGATCGGTGGACAGAAGACGGCGAAAAATGTCTTCTGCAAGGCGTGCAATAGCCGGACAGGCAGTGCATGGGATGCAGCTCTTACGAAGCAGTTGAATTCTCTCAACCTGTTGTTCGCCATAAAACGCGACCGGGGCAATGTGCAGGCTGAGGACTTCACGACGGTGGCGGGCCAAGAGGTGCGGGTACATCCCGAAGGGCATCTAACTTTCCTCCCCCAAGAACCGGTGCGCACACGGACGGAAGAAGGTCTTCGTGTTCAAACGCGCGTGGGCACGGAGGAGGAAGCAAAAAGGTTCCTGTCGGGGATGAAGCGACGCTATCCGAAGTTGGATATCGAAGAGCAGATGCGTAACATGAAGATAGAGCGCACCTATCTAAACGATCCCATCTTCACACAACTCTCGCCAGGCGGGCCGACTGCCGGGAGGTCGTTTGTGAAGTCGGCCTATGCGCTGGCGGTTGCCGCGGGCGTTCCGCCCAAGATGTGCATCGAAGCCCGGGCCTACCTGCTCGCCGAAGATGGCGTCCCCTGCTTCGATTATTTTTACAAACGAGATTTGGTGACGAACCGGCCGCAGGAGCGGGTGTTTCATTGCGTTGCCGTGCAGGGCGATCCAGCCACGAGCCAGTTGGTCGGCTATGTCGAGCTGTACAGCGCATGGCGCATGGTGATCTGCCTTTCATCGCAGTACGCGGGAAACGCGTTTGAAAACAGCTATGCGGTCGATCCTAGCACCGGCGAGGAAGTCGGCTTGTCCTTCGATCTCAAGTTCTCGCGTGACGAGTTGCGCGCTGCCTGCAATAGCCAGGCCGACTACTCTGGCGAACTGCTGAAGGCGCTTAACGCGATGATGGCGATTGGCTATCCAGCATCGCTAGCAAGAGAGCGCGAGCGCGTCCTGCAAAGAGCATTTGCAACAGCGATGGACCGGCTAGGTATCGGTCCCGGGGACTGTCTGCTGCCGGAACAGGTCCCAGAGTTCTCGCGTATTGTGGCCGAAGAGGTGATGCCGTGCATTCTGCACCAGAGGTCGATAGCGCATGGGCGTACCGGCTGATCCTATGGGGGTTGTGCGCGTTAGTACCTATATACGCCGTTCACGACGCCGATCCCGGACCCAGGAAAAGTTGTCAGATTCCAGTCGCAATGCCGACATTTGGGGAATAATCGGCGTCGGTGAGTGATTTGGCGATGATGTACGCATCGAGCACCCAAGTATAATTCCGCCCATGCTTAAAGCGTGGAACCAATGTTCGCGTCAGCGTGGCGTGGGTTATCCCGCGTTGCCCGTTTCTCTGTTGCTTTGGAGTTTGCTACTGCTGCCCCGGCGGCTGCCGAGGCCTTCAACGCAGCCGGCATCGGCACCGGCTCACGGGTAATCGACGGCCTGTGGCAGTTTCACCTGGGCGACGACCTCAAGTGGGCGCAGCCGGGCTTCGACGACAGCGGATGGGAGCGGCTGCCGGCGGACAAGCCCTGGAGTGACGCCGGGCATCCGGGCTATACCGGCTTTGCCTGGTACCGGCGGCAGATTGCTTTCGACCCCACCGATAAGAATCCGCTGGCGCTCTACTTGCCGCATGGAACCACGGTTGCAGAGGTCTACTGGAACGGGGTAAAGGTGGGCGGCATCGGCACGCCGCCGCCACACGCAGTCTGGTACTGGACTCAGCCGCCGCTTGCGATTCCGCTGCCGTCCCCGCCCGGCGCGGGTTCAGGAACGCTGGCCATCCGCCTGTGGACACCGAACGATCCGACCGAGGACAGCGGCTTCCAGGCTGCTCCCCAGCTTGGGTATGCGCCGCTGATCCGGCAGATGCGGGAGAGTTGGGTGGAGCATCGCCTGCGTACGGTGCTCGCGGGCATATATGTCGTAGATCTCATACAGCTATGCGTAGGGCTGGCAGCGCTGGTTCTCTGGCTGCGGTCGCGTTCCCAATGGATACTTTTGTGCGTGGGGACCTATTGTGTCTCCAGTGCAATCGCAAGTATTTCTGAGTGGGCGTCTCTCTCTTTAAGCAGAATAGCCCAAGACCTTTTCGACAATTCATGTGATTGGATCGCCCACATAGCATTCCTGTTTCTCATTCTTCTGCTTGCCGGCCTGCCCAACCGGCCGGGAATTCGCGGCTTTCGATTCTGGAAGAGAACTTGCCTCGCCGCCTCCGCGCTCGTGCTACTGGGGGAAATCGCACAAGACTGGCAATCATTGTTGCTGAGCCAGCCTCCCTCCGCACTCTCCCGGTTTCTGCAAACGCTGCCTGACTTTCGCGACTTCGCGGAGGCTCTGTCCCTGCTACTGGTCCTGATAGCGTGCTTGTTGCTGGGCAAGCCCCGGCTGCCGCGCCTGCTCTTCATGGTTGCCGCGGCGCTGCAGGTATTTACTACGGACCTGACCGGCTTTGTCGGTTGGTATCCCCATCTGGATTGGTTGCTGAATTTTAGCATTAACCCTTTGTTCGATATCTACGGCTCCCCCGTGACATTCTTCGCTCTATCGAATTTGCTGCTGCTGGCGGCCATCATCTACGCGGTCTGGGACCAGCTCAGCGGCCAGCTTGCGGAACAGCGGCGGGTGAACGCCGAACTGAAGGCCGCGCAGGAGGTGCAGACAATCCTGGTTGCGGCTGAGGAGCGCGGCGCGCCCGGCTATGCCGTGGCCAGCGTCTATCGCCCGGCCAGCGAGGTCGGCGGAGATTTCTTCCAGGTCATTCCGCTCGAAGGGGATGGCACGCTCATTGTAGCTGGAGACGTAAGCGGCAAGGGATTGCGCGCTGCCATGACGGTCTCGCTGATCGTCGGCGCGGTGCGCACGCTCGCCGAGCAGGATTCCAGTCCCGCCGCCGTGCTTGCCGGGCTGAATCGCCGTCTCATCGGCCGCACCCAGGGCGGCTTCGTCACCTGCTGCGCGGTGCGCATCGACCCTACGGGCCACGCCACGATGGCCAACGCCGGCCACTGCCAGCCGTATCTTGACGGCCGCGAAGTGGAACTGCCCGCCGGTTTGCCTCTCGGCCTGGTGGAGGGAATGACCTACGACGAGATTGCTCTCGCAATCTCGCCCGGGCAACAGCTCACGCTGGTGAGCGATGGCGTAGTGGAAGCCCGCAACCACCACGGCGAGCTGTATGGTTTCGAGCGCCTGAGCCAACTCATGGGGGAGCGGCCCACCGCCGAGCACGTTGCCAATACCGCGATCGACTTCGGCCAGGATGACGATATCACCGTGCTTACCGTCATGCGGCTTGCCGCGGAACCGGCGGCGGCTATGTAGCTTTCCGGGCCTTCACCGGTTTCGGGGGCGCCCGTTTCGCCGGCGCCTGCATAGTCGCACCATATTTGCACCTGGGCTGCGTTCGCGGTTTGAGTGCCCAGCATCAGGGTGGGGACCGGAAGCCTCTTGAGTCTGGGCGAGTCTGAGCTGTCAACTGTTGCGTCCAGGCCAAACCACTCATCCAGCATAGTTTCCGGGGTCTCTATCGGATTTGTCCTGACAAACGCCCTAGCTTTCTTCTGGCAGTCGCCTCATGGTTTGTTGATGATTCTTTGTTCTGCATAGTGCCGCCATTTCTATTATTCGGCTCGTGGGTTTCAGGAATAGATGGTAAGCCGGGGAGCTTGTCCCTCAGGGGTTAAAACCCCTTGTTTATTGGGCTATTGTTGGCGCGACTGAAGTCGTGCCCTTTCGAGACTTGTTCTTTGCGCGGGTCGAGGGTCGAGGTTTCCCATCCATTTCACGATGAGACTGTGAAATGGATGGGGCACCCGAATGGGGTTGAAATCCTCCACCTTGCGGCGCGTTTTTGGCACCTTCGACTGCGCTCTCTCGAAAATCTTTGATCGCGAGACCCGAAAAGCAGGTCCTTCGACTCCGCTGAAGTACGCTTCGCTCAGGATGACAGCGTCAAGTGGATCATTTTCATCTCCTTCGGTGGGCCGAAGGTCCATTACCACTCAGGGCAGGCTATTGGAGTCATGCCCTGTTACAAAGCCTCGAGTCCTCACAAGAAAGAAAATAAGAAGCAGGTCCTTCGACTTCCTTCGCTGCGCTGCGGTCGCTCAAGGATGACAGATTTTAGAGGGTGGGCGTGCCGGCTACACCTTCACGAATATCTTCTTGCGGTACATGATCCACACGGGGATGAAGCAGTAGGCCAGCGTGAAAAACGAGAACGCGAATGCTGCCCAGCCGGGGGTGGGCATGTGGATGAATACGTTGTCTGCCAGCCATGCAAGCACGTTGCTCGGCTTGCCGTTGGATGTGAAGCTGATGCGCTCGAGGATGCCGGGAACTATCTCGCTGAACATGTAAGCCGTGATGGCGTTGGAACCTAATACCAGCCAGGGATAGACGATCCACTTACTCTGGCCGCGGCCCCAGCCCCAGACGTCCATAACTAAGTAAGACAGAGTTAGTACAGTTAGGGACCAGCCGGCGGCTACTAATACAAATGAACTCGTCCATAGGTTCTTGTTGAGCGGGAATGAGAGCGACCAGAGATAGCCGAGGGCGAGGCAGGATATGGCCGCGACGGCTAGTCCGCCCGCAGTCGATTTGGCGGCGCGCTGGCCACGGAGCCAGAGGCCGGTGAGTAATCCGAGAAGAGCGGTGCCGATTGCCGGGAGATTGCTGAGGAGGCCTTCAGGGTCGCGGAGATTGTGGGGATCGATGCCGCCGTATTCGAGATAGAGATGGTGGGGCATGATCAGGCGATCGAGCCACGAGACCAGGTTGAAGCGCATATCCATGAAGGGAATGTCGCGGCCAGGCATGCCCGCTCCGGGGACGGGGACGTAGCGCAGGAGCACCCAGTAGCCGACGATGGCGACGACGGCTGCGACGATCTTGGTGCTGACGCGCTGGTCCCATATGTAGAAGAGGCCGACGACGAGATAGCAGACGGCGGTGCGCTGGAGGACGCCGTAGAAGCGGAAGTGTTCGAGCGCGAAGAAGGGAAAGCCATTGACGACACAGCCGAGCGCGAAGAGGATGATGGCCCGCTGCACGGTGTGGCGGGCAAGCTGGGCGCGCGTTGCTCCGCGCTTGATGCGGGCATGAAAGGCGAACACGATGGAGGCGCCGACGACGAAGACAAAGGTGGGGAAGACGAGGTCGGTGGGGGTGAGGCCGTTCCATTGGGCGTGGTTCATGAAGCGCCAGGAGCCGGGGCCGCCGTTGTTGTTGACCATGATCATGAAGGCGATGGTGATGCCGCGCAGTACGTCAAGCGAGAGCAGGCGCTGCGCGGGCGTGACGGTGGATGCCGGATTTGCGATGGGGATGGGGCGGGGGGCGATGATGGGTTGCGCCATGCCCATTACCCTACGCGCTTGGGGGCTGGTTCGCCAAGAGGGATTTATGGGCGCGCGATGGCGATGGGATGGCGGGGTTGGTAGAGGCCGATGTGTCCGCCGCCGGGGAGAGGGACTTTGGTGATGGATCCCCAACGCTCTTCGTGCGGCTGGGTGCATTGGATGCCTTTGGCGGCAAGAGTGGCGATTTCCGACGGCAGGTCGTCGCACATGAGATAGAGCTCGTGGCGATCGTTTTCTTCGGCGGGATGAATGGCGGCTTCGGATGGTGGGAGGGCGAAGATGAGCCAGCCGTGGCCGGCGTCGACGGCGGGAAAGCCGAGGATGTCCTTCAAGAAAAGACGATCTGCATCGGCGTCTTTGCTGTAGAGGATGGTGTGCGCGCCAAAGATCATATGGTTTGTCCCTTCTGTGTGTGCGGCGGAGTTGGGGGAAACTGCGCTGCATTTCTTAGGCTACTCCTATGGGCGAACGGTGATGGCGCGTGGAGGCCGTTTGTCGGCGGTTTGCGGGCTCGGCTCCTGTCATTGTGACCCCTTGCGCTGTTACACTCCCCCTTCAGGGAAAATGATTTAAATCCTGTTGCGCCGTTTTTGGAGGCACCGCCATGCCAGACTTTCAGCCTTTTGTTTCGCCCGATGAGAACCGTCCTGAACTCACGTTTCGCGCACTGCTTCTCGGTTCGATTTTCGGCATTATCTTTGGAGCGGTCACGGTGTATGTGGGTCTTCGCGCGGGACTCACAGTCGCTGCGTCGATTCCGATTTCGGTGCTGTCGATCAGCATTTTGCGGGCATTTGGACGGGCTTCGATTCTTGAGAACAATATCGTGCAGACTACCGGGAATGCGGGGCAGTCGATTGCTTCGGGCGTGATTTTTACGCTGCCGGCGCTGGTGTTTCTCGGATTTGACCTGGAATATTCGCGGATCTTCATGCTGGCGCTGATCGGCGGATGGCTAGGCGTGCTGTTCATGATTCCGCTGCGGCGGCAACTGATTGTGCAGGAACACGAGACACTGCCGTATCCCGAAGGCACCGCCTGCGCCGACGTCCTGATCGCAGGGGAAAAAGGTGGCTCCCTCGCTAGCCGCGTCTTTCTCGGCCTTGGTCTCGGGGGTATATACACCTTTTTCCAGAATGACAATCTATTCAAAGCGTGGCCCGGTACGCCCGAATTTCAACCCGACTTTGGGCCGCAGCACATCCTCAAAGGCGCATCCATCAAGGCCGATGCTACGCCCGAGTATCTTGGGGTCGGCTACATCATCGGACCCCGCGTGGCCGGCATCATCTTTGCCGGAGGCGTCTTCTCCTGGCTGGTTCTGATGCCGCTCATTTATTTCTTCGGCAAAAATTTCCCCACACCGATTTATCCCGGCACCATCCCCGTCGGGCAGATGGGCCCCAGCCAGCTCTGGTCCACTTACATTCGTCCCATGGGTGCGGGCGCGGTTGCCGCGGCGGGCCTCATCACACTTATCAAGACACTGCCCACGATCGCCAGCGCGCTTACGTCCGGATTCAAGAACATGAAGCCCGGCGCGGCGGCCGCCAAAGCCAGACCGCTCCGCACGGAGAACGACCTCTCGATGAGTGTCGTCATCTTCGGCTCCCTGGCCATCGTCGCGCTTATGTTTTTCTTTCTTGAATTCAAGCCCGTTCCCGGGGCGCAGGTCGGATGGGCAGCCAACCTGGCCGCGGCCCTGCTTGTCGTCGTCTTCGGATTCCTCTTCGTCACCGTCAGTTCGCGGATCGTTGGACTCATTGGGTCTTCAGCAAGCCCGGTGTCCGGCATGACCATCGCCACTCTGATGGCCACGTCCGCCATCTTTCTTGTCAACGGCTGGACCGCCTCCGCTTTCGGAGCGCTCGCCATCACCATCGGCGGCGTGGTCTGCATCGCCGCCTCCAACTCCGGGGACACGTCGCAGGACCTCAAGACCGGCTACATCGTGGGCTCCACGCCGTGGAAGCAGCAGGTCGCGCTCATGATCGGCGTGGTCGTTTCCACCGTCGTCATCGGCGTCACCCTCAACGCCATGAACACCAACTTTCAGGAGTTCCACTCCGCCGCGCAGCCCTGGGACATCAATGCCTCCCACCCCGGCGTCGCGGTGCAATCCGACGCGCAGCGGCTGCCTGAAAACATTCGCGTGGTGGCCACCGACAAGTCTTCCACCCTGCATCACAAGGGCGAATACACCATCCTCAACGCGCTTGGTTCGGCTGAACTCGCGGATGGGAAATACCTCTACTCGCCGACGAGCCACCAGATCGAAGTGCAATGGATCCAGGGCATCGGCAGCGAGAAAGCCGCCGCCCCGCAAGCCCGCCTCATGGCTACGGTCATCAACGGCATTCTCACCCGCAAGCTCCCCTGGGGACTGGTCATGATGGGAGTCTTCCTGGTCATCGCCGTTGAGTTGTTGGGCATTCGCTCGCTGTCGTTCGCCGTCGGAGCCTATCTCTCCATCGGCACAACACTCGCAATTTTTGTCGGCGGCATGGTCCGCTGGTTTGTCGATTCCGCGGTAAAGAAAGCCGGTGGCGACACAGCGGATGCAGATAGCGAGATTTCCCCGGGGTCGCTGTTTGCTTCAGGACTTATCGCTGCGGGCGGCATCGTCGGCTTAGTCGGCGTAGCTCTGAAAGGTTACGAATCCACCTTCGACAAAGGCGACTTACTCAACTTCCCGCATACTTTTTTGGATCACAAATATGTGAGCGTGCTGGCGTTCGCAGCGCTGGCATTTGCGCTCTACTACTTCGCGCGGAAACCGCTGAAAAAGTGAGTTCTGCCAGCTTGGAGATTCTCTGCGGTCTAGCGGGAGTCTTCCCTCGACATCCAGGATTGCATGAGGCCTAGAAGGCCAGGCAGTACCATGGCGAAGAGCGCAACTACATGGAGAGCGACAATGCGGCCGGCGGTTACGTAGCGAATTCCGTGGACGAAGTAGACAATCACGGGCAGGCTCATAAAAGCTCTTGAGTCCACACGCTTCACGGTTCCCATTTTCACGGCACGGACCTTCGTGGTGCGCCAAATTAGCCCGGCGCCGCAGTAGACCAGAAACGTGGTGAGCAGCCAGCCGGCATAGTTCTGGAGCGGGACGCCGAAGTAGGCGCCGCCTTGTTCCCAGACCCAGTTACCGGCGGCGGCCATTCCTGGATCCATCACTGTGTCCCAGGCGGTCATGACCATTGCGGCCACCAGCGCCAGTGCAGCAATGCCCAGGGCCGGCCGCGTATCCACGCCGCGCAGCAGGGCACGGGCGGTGACCCACGAGGGGTAGATCATCATGAACCATGCCAGGGGAATGAGAATCGGCACGTGTCCCAGCTTGGGGCCGAGCAGATCGCTGTAGTGGTAAGGGCCGTAAACCAGGCCGGTGCGCACGCCAATCTCTTCAAGCAGGTAGCTGACAAAGGCCGCTGTAACGAAGAAGAGGCTGGTCCGCTGCCAGCCTTCGCATTGCGCGCAGTGGAGTACGGCGAAGAGGACAAACACGAGCGTGAATCCGATATTGCCGAGTCCCGGCAATCTGAACCACGGACCCACAGCTTCCACGGCGATGAGATAGACGATCGCCGCAAAAAGTATCCAAACAAGAACGCTTAATGCGCTTTTCATGGAGCCATTCTATTTCTGGGGCCGTGAGGAGTTCCAACTTTCTTCCAACATGAAGGGTCAGGCATGACTTGGGTTTGGTTTGTGCCGCTCGATGGGCCGCTGATCATGTAATTGCGTGTTGAGGTTTGCGTTATCCCAGCTCTCGATCCTTCGGCAAGCTCTCTCGAAAATCTTTGATCGCCAGACCCGAAAAACAGGTCCCCTTCGACTACGCTCAGGGCAGGCTTTCGACTCCGCTGAAGTACGCTTCGCTCAGGATGACAGCGTCAAGTGGATCATTTTCATCCCCTTCGGTGGGCCGAAGGTCCATGACCACTCAGGACAGGCTCTGGCCACCTAGCCAATCGGGATTGTCTTTCCTCGCCTTGACAGGCGGGGCTGGTGGCGCTAGAAGTAGTGTGCTTCCAGAATGGTTTTCGATTGGGGTTGAAAGCATGGAAAAGAACTTGTTCTCGCGCCGCTCATTTTTGCGCACGACTGCCGGGGTTGCCGGCGCCTCCATCGTGACTGGACACACGTTGCTGGATCCTGAGCCTTGGGTGGCCGCGGCTAACCTGGTGGGCGCGAACGATCGAATTCGGTTCGGCATTGTGGGCGTAGGGATGGAGGGAAGCGGGCTGCTCTCTACGGCGATCCAGTTGCCGGGTGTGGAGTGCGTGGCGGCTGCGGATCTCTACGACCGGCGGCACGATTTGGCCAAAGAGATTGCGGGGAAAGGCATTCGCACAACACGACGCTATCAGGAATTGCTGGATGCCAAGGACATCGACGCGATCCTCGTTGCTGTTCCGGACCACTGGCACAAGCAGGTTGTGGTGGACGCGCTGGCGGCGGGGAAAGATGTGTATTGCGAGAAGCCGATGTCGCACAATCCGGCGGACGGGCTGGCCATGGTTGCGGCGCAGAAGAAGACCGATCGCATTGTGCAGATTGGGGCGCAGCGGACTAGCTCCGTGCTGTGCGCGAAGGCCAAGGAGTTGCTGGAGCAGGGCGCGATCGGCGATTTGAACTTGATTGAAGCCACGTTTGGGCGCAACGATCCTAACGGCGCGTGGGAGTATCCGATTCCGCCGGGTCTTTCGCCTGAGAATCTGGATTGGGATACGTGGCAGGGGACGGCGCCGAAGAAGGCATTCGATCCATATGCGTTTGCGCGCTGGCGGTGCTGGAAGGAGTATGGGACAGGGGTTGCTGGAGATTTGCTGGTTCACCTGATCAGCGGGATGCATTTTGTGCTTGGCATCAGCGAAGCGCCGAAACGGGTTTCGTCGTTTGGCGGGATTTATCGGTTCAAGGACGGGCGGAACATGCCGGATGTGCAACCGGCTTTGTTTGAATACAAGAATGTCCCTGTATACATGCGGCTTTCGCTGGGGTGCGAGTCGCCGGAGGTTACACGGTTCCAAGGGTCGAAGGGCGCGATTGAGCTGCGTGAATTCAGCGTGACTTATACACCGCAGGCGGGAGTTGACTTAGCACCGAGTTACTATTCCGGGTCGTTCCCGGCGGCGATGCGCGAGGCCTATGTGAAGCAGTGGCATGCGGAACACGATCCCGTGCCGGGCAAGGAACCTGCGCCGCAGAGTGTTACTTTCAACGGGAACGACTATGACGATTTGAAGCCGCATCTGTGGAAGTTTTTCGAGGCTGTGCGGTCGCGGAAGCCGGTGGTGCAGGATGCGGTGTTCGGGCACCATGCGGCGCTGGGATGCCATCTTGCGAATGAATCGTATTTCCGGGGTGTGCCGGTTTATTGGGATGAGGGGTCGGG
Source organism: Occallatibacter sp. (assembly GCA_049508975.1). Lineage (GTDB taxonomy): Bacteria > Acidobacteriota > Terriglobia > Terriglobales > Acidobacteriaceae > Telmatobacter. The sequence continues at coordinate 34,981 of JBELAI010000069.1, forward strand.
GACGATCAAGTCGGTGGGGTAGCCACCTGCGGTGGGGCAGACGCTCGCTATCCGCTCGCAAGAGATTCGCGGTTTCTCGCCCATTCGCCAGGAAAAAGGCGAATGGATGGGGCACGGAGCTTTATCCGCGCGTCCGGGCTCAATGCGAACTTACTAGAAATGAAGGAGTACTAAGCCAGTGAGAATTGGACGAATCGTCTACGCGGCCGCGATTGCGTGCGGCTTTGTTCTTTGCTCGTTGCCGGCGATTGCACAGGCGGCTGCGCAATCAGGATCAGTTCAGGCTGCTTCAGTCAAATCCTTTCTTGGACGGTGGGATTTGACGCTGAAGGCGCCGGACCGCGAATACCCTTCGTGGATTGAAATTCAGCAGGAGAATGGGCAGCTGAGCGCGCGCTTTGTGGGCCGTTGGGGCAATGCGCGGCCGCTTCCCAAGATAGAGATCAGCGGAACACACATTTCATTCGTCTCTCCGAAGGAAGAGGAAGACCGCAAAGAAGACATGATCTTTGAGGGCACGCTGAATGGAAAGATACTGTCTGGGACCACCACCGGGCAGGACGGAACCCCGTGGACATGGACCGGGGTAAGGGCTCCCGCGCTGGAGGGCACGCGAACGCCGAAATGGGAGAAACCGATTGAATTATTCAACGGGAAGGACCTGACGGGCTGGAGGATGAATGGCGCAGGGCCAGAGTGGACCGTTCAGGATGGGACGCTTGTGAGCCCGGGGAATGGTCCCGAACTGATCAGCGGGACCGGGGTGCAGGACTTCAAGCTGCACATCGAATTCAATTGCGGAAAGAATTCCAATAGCGGGGTGTACCTGCGTGGGCGCTACGAAGTGCAGATTGAGACGGAGTCCGAGGCAGAACCGCCCAGCCATCATACCGGTGGTGTTTACGGGTTTATTGCGCCGTCGCCGGAGTTGCCGCGACAAGCCGATGTGTGGCAGACCTTCGATATCACGATGATCGGGCGCAGAGTGACGGTGGTGCAGAACGGCAAAACCATCATCGATCGGCAGGAGATTCCCGGCATTACCGGGGGCGCCTTGAACAGCCGCGAAGGGCTGGCCGGGCCGATCTATTTGCAGGGGAGCGAAAAGGGGCATGTGGCATTTCGCAATATTGTGCTCACGCCGGGTGCCTAGGCTGCAATGATCTGGCGGCAAATGTGAAAACGGCACCTGCCTAGCGGATAAGGTGCCAAAGCTGCCAAATGCCGAAGACGCCGAGGCCGACTGCGGCCTCGAATGCGACGGCCACCATGAAGCCCTTGGCGCAACTCCCCTCCTCCACCTTTTGTTTGGAAGCGCGATCGATCTCCACGATCGAAGACCTATATTGTGGCTGATAAGGCGCCCACGCCGGACCGGGGAGGATATCCCGGAGCATGAAGGGTTGAGGTAACTCGATTTCAAGTTGGTTTAGGGCTTGGCTCGCCACGTGGATTCCTCGCTAAGAAAGAATTGCCGGAGACCGGCGGATGAAATGGCGCCCGAATTCAGGTACTGAGGATCGGACGATTCATTCTGCTTTGTCTCGTCCTGGAAAGATGTGCCGGAAGTCACAGTTTTGGGGAAATATTGCGCTGTTTATCAACTTCTGACCTTTGCCATGCCTCATCGCCCGTCAGATCGCTTTCTGCCACTAGAATTCCTATTGGAGGGCAACAGACAATGAACCTGACCGGCAACACGATACTCATCACGGGCGGCGGCTCCGGCATTGGCCGCGGACTTGCTGAAGCGTTGCATAAGCTCGGCAACCAGGTGGTTATCGCGGGGCGGCGCAAAGGTGCCCTGGACGAGACTACAGCGGTCAGTCCCGGCATGAAGTCGGTGCAACTCGACATTGGAAATCCAGCCGCGATTCGTTCCTTCGCTGCGCAGGTGACGGCTGACTTCCCTTCCCTCAACGTGCTGATCAACAATGCGGGGATCATGCGCGCTGAAAAGCTGCTCGCCCAGCAGCCGGACCTGGCTGACGCGGAAGCGATTGTGACCACCAATTTGCTGGGACCTATCCGGCTGACCGCGGCGTTGCTCCCGCATCTTGAAAAGCAGGCACATGCCGCCATCATGAATGTATCTTCGGGGCTGGCGTTTATGCCGCTCACACTGACGCCGACTTATTGCGCGACCAAGGCTGCGATCCACTCGTATACGCAATCGCTGCGGTATCAGTTGCGCGGGACGCGCATTGAAGTTCTGGAGCTTGTGCCTCCTTATGTGGCCACGGATCTGATGAGCGGGAAGTCCGATCCGCGGGCGATGCCGCTGGACAAGTACATTGCGGAGGTGATGGAGATTCTGAAAACGCAGCCTACGCCCGCTGAGATCTGCGTGGAAAACGTGAAGGGGTTGCGGTTTGCGAGGGAGTCGGGGAAGTATGACGCCATTTTTCAGGGGCTGAATGCGGCTATGGCGGATATTCATTAGGATGAAACGGAAAGACTGAGTATCGGGGCAAAATTGGGGAGAGCGGGCCGCAAGGTTTGCGGCATATCTCCCGCAGGGGTTAAAACCGCTTATCTCTCAGACCATATACGGCACGACTGAAGTCGTGCCCTGACACAAAGCAAATTTATGAAACACATTTCAGGCATTCGGTTATGGCCGGGGGTCGGAGCTGCGCTTGCGGAAGACTACTTTTAGCTCCCTGCGCCAGTGCTCGCTTAGCGCTACTAATTCCCATTCAACTTGCGGGGAGAAGTAGCGCAGAACAGGCTCGTTGGCGGGGTGGATGCGGAGGGCGGGAGCGGCGAGGAGCAGGCGCGGTGGAAGCTCCGCGACTTCCGCACCGGGGAAATAGCCCTGACGCTCAAAGGCAGACAGGGGTCGGCCTCCGCCGTTTCCTGTCGGCGGCTTACGGTCGGCATTAAGGGCACGGACCCTGATCCAGTAATCCAGCGCTTGCAGAGGCAGATGAAGGTCTTCGTCTGCCTTGAGCTCAATGACTGCCAAACGGCCGTTACGGTCGAGGGTGAGCAGGTCGAGCATGCCGCGGTCACCGGTGGACAGCGCCGGCACTTGCGAGTAAAGCAGGTCGCCGCGCAGGCCGGGGAGCAGTTCGGCGATTTCCGCACGGAGCCGGGCCTCAAGCCAACGCTCGGGCTGCATGCGGTAGAGCGGGTCGGTATGCGCTCCGTCGGGGCGGCGACTGCGGAAGAGGCGGTCCAGAAGCTCGCGGCACATAGGCTGGTTTTCATCGGTGAGCGGAGTCTCATTGGCGCCGGCGCCGAAGGTGAGCTCGTCTTCGCGCGAAAAGCTGTTGGCCGCGAACCCATGGCGAACGCGGGCAAACTCCAGGCCATGGAGGTGGAGGCCTACTTCACTGGCCGAGGTTGCCCGGACTTCTACGCGATCGCGGGCTAATTCCGGAACCAGATCCATTAGACGAGCGACACCGGCCTGGCACCGTTCAATGGCTGCGGCAGCGGAAAAGGCATGGACGAGGCGCGCATCCAGGTTGCCGGTGTCGCGGAAGTCGACGGGCTCCAGTTCTTCGCTACGCTCGTCCAAAGTAAGAAGTTGAAAATCTGCCGCGGCGTGATTGAGCCAGGCCATTCGCTCGGCGGTGGTGCGCCAAGCTCCTGCAGGAACAATCACCTTCAATCCGCCAAAGTTTCGGCGGGCGTCGCCTCTTTTGCGGCAATGATCGAGCCAGAGGATGCCGAGAGTCAGAATGCCGTCGACCATGGCTCCGGACTCGGACTCGCTTACTCCGATTACCGCATGGGCAGCGGCGCCTTTGAGCAGGCGGCCACGAACGTAGGCCGGGCCGAAGCTGTGCTCGAGGTCCATAGCGGAACGCATTCCGTCAACTTTCGATCCGACGAAGCGGCGGGTCAAGGCGCGCTCAAGCAGGTGCTGGTAATTGCGGCGGGTTGCTTCGCGAGCTGTCGGAGTGCGGCGATCGCTGGTGGGGACCAGCTCAAGCGCTTGCGGCTTGGCGGCACCCATGCGGCGGGTCATCAGGCGCAAGCATTGCGTGCGCTGCTTGAGTTCAATAACGGTGCGGATGAGGTTGCGTTCGTCGCTCCAGAGCTGAAAAAGGCAGCGGCCATGCTGATCGTTTACTGCGTAGCGGGCCGTGCGCATGTCGAAGAGGACCCGGCCATCCTCAAGCACGGCTGCGGCGGGGTGGTCGGTCAGATATTCTTCAATGCACTGCGCCAACTGGCTAGCGGCCAGCCCGGCTTCCGGCGGTCCAGATTCGGCCCCACGCATGCGGAGCTACCAGCCCTCCCGGGCGCGCAGATGGGTAATGTGCGCGGTGTGGTGGCGCGAATGCCAGTCGTATAAAGCCAGCACCTTGGCCAGATTTTGGCGGCCCATTTCAGGGTGCTCGTAGCCCTTTTGGAAGTCTTCCTCGGAGAGAGATTCAAGCAGAGCGACCCAGCGGCCGTGGAGCGATTCAACGAGGGAAAGGGAAACATTGACCGGGAGCCAGCGGCTGTCCGCCAGGTTGGCCCAGGCCACTTCGTCGTAGGACTTGATGGTGGGCCAGTCCTCGGTGAGGGCCAGCTTGAAGCGGATGTAGCAATTGGCGTGGCTGTCGGCGACATGGTGCACTACCTGGCGCGCGGTCCAGCCGTCGGGCCGGTAGGGCGTGTCCAGTTGGGGGTCGGAGAGGCCGTTGACAGCGGCGCGGAGACGCTCAGGGAGGAGGCGCAGCGTTTGAATATGCGCGGCGCGAACGCTCGAAAGGCTTGTAGCCGGTGGATTGAAGCGTCCGATGGGAAAGCGAAGATCTTCCAGATCAGGCATGGCTCGAACTTTAACAGCTTTGGTGCTCGAAGTCCGTGCCCGTGAAGAGAAAAAGTGAATCCCGGCCCCGCGATGGTGCTGCTTTGGGCCGGGGTTCGTTTTAGGCGTGCATGTGGTGATGGTGATGGTGGCGACGATGGTGATGGCCGGCGGCGAATGCGGGAGCGGCGAAAACCATGAGTAGCAGGGCAGCGGCGAGAAACTTTTTCATGGCACGAATGTAGCACGGTGACGCTGGGCGCGGAAGTGCATTCGTCACAGCGCACCAAAAGATGCACGGGGGTAGGCGCGGCCGGTGGGCTTGCTGGGGACCGGCGTAGACTGGGAGTACGATGACCAATCCGACTCCTTCCCCCGCCCACGGCCACAAACGTTATTTCTTTGAAAAATTTGGCATCACCGAGCGGCTGCTGGAGCGCTGCCTGGGTGAGGCTCTGGCTGCCGGTGGCGACTACGCCGACCTTTACTTTGAATCGGTTACGGCTACTTCGCTGGGGGTGGATGAACAGATCGTAAAATCCGCTTCGCAGGGCACAAGCGCGGGATGCGGGATTCGCGTGCTTTCAGGCGAGCGGACGGGCTATGCCTATACGGACAATTTGAGCCCAGATCGGCTGCTTCATGCGGCGAAGACGGCGGCGCTGATTGCCTCCGGTCCGGCCAAGCAGACCGTGCAGGGATTTGTCGAGGCGCCGGCGGCGGATCTTTATCCTGTGCCTCTGGGCGGATTCGATCTGGACCTGGCTGCGCGGTTGGAACTGATTTTGCGTGCGGATCGGGCGGCGCGGGCATTCGATCCGCGGATTGTTCAGGTTAGGGCGGGATATTCGGAGGAGTTGCGGCGGATTTTGATTGCGGCCTCGGATGGAGCGTTTGCGAGCGATACGCAACCGCTTTGCAGGCTCAATGTGTTCGTAATTGCAAAGGAAGATGCGCTTACGACCAAGGGCTCGGCTGGCGGCGGTGGTCGCGCGGGCCTGGAACAGTTTGTCGGGTCGAAGAGCCCGGAAGGGCTGGCGAAGGAAGCGGCGCGCGGTGCGATTCTGCAGCTTGGCGCGGTGGCTGCTCCTGCGGGTGAGATGGAAGTTGTGCTGGGGCCTGGATGGCCTGGGATTCTGCTGCATGAGGCAGTGGGACATGGGCTGGAGGCGGACTTCAATCGCAAGAAGACTTCGGCGTTTGCGGGGCTGATTGGGCAGTCGGTGGCTAGCTCCAAAGTTACTGTTGTCGACAATGGGACGATTGCCGGGCGTCGCGGTTCGCTGAATGTGGATGACGAGGGGTCGGCTACGCAGGAGACTATGCTGATTGAAAACGGCGTTTTGAGAGGGTATTTGACGGACAAGCTTTCGGCGCGGCTGACGGGGGCTACGAATACTGGCTCGGGGCGGCGGGAGAGCTATCAATCGATCCCCATGCCGCGGATGACGAATACTTACATGCTGGCGGGGGACGATGATCCCGAGGACATTCTGCGCAGTGTGAAGCGGGGGCTCTACGCAGTGAATTTTGGCGGCGGGCAGGTGGATATTACCAACGGCAAGTTTGTGTTCTCGGCTTCAGAGGCTTACCTGATTGAAGACGGGAAGATTACTGCGCCGGTGCGGGACGCGACGCTGATTGGGAATGGGCCGGAGGCGCTGAAATATGTGTCGATGGTGGGGCACGATTTGAAGCTGGATGAGGGGAT